>CALBJF010000209.1 GCA_937892665.1 uncultured euryarchaeote
CCATTCAATTGCTCCTGGGCCACCTAAACTCATGGAAGCCGCACGGATATTGAACTTGTATCGATTCTCGACGGTCCACTCCATACCAGCCATGACAGTTGCGAAACTCCCGCTACCACCAGCATCGAGTACCTTCACGCCAACAAGGGAAGCTTGTGGAGCCATCCCGATGTGTTCGTAGGTGGGAGCGCCTGTTCCGGCAGTTGTGCCAGCGCAGTGCGATCCATGGCCTTGATCGTCGTAAGCGAACACTTCAGTACCGTTTGTAAGAGAAGGGTTGTTGACGGGGTCATAGAATGCGATGACCTTTGGATCATTGGTTGTTGGATCATCGTCTTGGTCATCAAGACTTGAGTGATTTCCGTCAATTCCGGTGTCGATGATAGCAACGGTGCTACCTGCACCATCGTATCCTGTGTCTTGCCAAACCATATCGACGCCGTGAAGAACAGCGGCATCTCCGTTTGTTACCTCGAGAATTCCATCGAGTTCAAGCATAACAACTCCAGGGAGTTGGGAGGCTGTGATAACGTCGCCTACTGGCATCCTACCAGCAAGAGCGTCAATGCCTTCGAGAGTCCACTGATGTTGGAAATTTACTTGGTTGGTGAGCATTAATATTTCTTCTTCACCAGGTGTGTGATCAAAGTCAATAATTAGTGGAAGTGTTTTATCTGAATCGAGGAAATATGGGTTCTTTTGGTGAACTTCAATCATATCTCCAATTCCATTCCCGTCTCTATCGACAGTGGTTTCAACCCACCAACCCTCTTCTTGAGGCTCTGAGGCTGTATCTTCAACAGATACAGTGGCAAGAACTGTAGGAAGTAAAAACATGGTCATGCACGCAAAAATCCACGTTGAACGTGCTCCGCTCTTTCGGCTCATACACATTCCAATCAATACTATTGTTTGAACTCTTTCAATTGGAGCGTAAGTTTTCCTCTTGGAATCCTAACTATCAAGCCTATTGCAGGGTATACCCTTAAGAGTCCGAGGATAGAAAGGAAATTGATTAAGATGCCAGCTCCAGTACGTGCTCCTAAGAAAACAATTTCAATCGCCAATGATGCAATCTTTGCAACCAATGAGGTCCAACCGACTGCACCAGTCGTTGTTCGACCGCCTGGTTCAAGTGATACAGGTCAATTCCTTGAACGATTCACTGAGGTGATTATGTTTGGAGTTGCCATGCTCGCAATATGGATAGGGCTACTGAGTATCGCCTTCGCTGACGATGTTGGTGAAGAGAAGTTCCTCATCCTCTTTATTGGAGGATTACTTTCGTCAGCAATTGCCTTGTTTATGGTGGAATTACAAGCGAAGAAAAATGAGAATCATCTTATGATCTCTCAGAATTATCTCCTCGGCCTGTCCTTTTTCTTCATGGCTGTTGGATTGTTGTGGGGTATTCGCTATGTTGTCGGATACCTTACCCTTGACGCTAGTATTGGCGACGATCTCTTTGGAAAAGATAACAATGGGGCTTTTGTTGCAAATCAAAATTTAATTTATGCTCAATCAATAGGTGCAGCCCTCATGTGTTTCGGTCATCAACGTATTTTGAAGAGATACAAAGGGGAAACCTCCTTCGGCTGGGCAGTTGCGAGTTACATCCCCCTAGGACTTTTACTCGTAGGAGTAGGAACTTGGATTGAATGGGCTGAATATGAAGTATCATACCCACTAGGAACTGCAATCGTTGGCCTAACTGGCCTTGCGATGTATACTGCATTACAATCGAACAAAGCAATCAACTTCGGTGTCGTAAGCGTCGTATCAGGATTAATTCCTATTCTCTATGAAATTCTTCAGTACGATAATGTTGAAGCCGATTCAAGAGGTGCCGCTTTGTCACTCCTTGTGTTTATTATCATCATACAAGGAACTCTTGCAAGTAGCGAGAAATTAAAGCGTGAACTCGTTGAAAAAATGTCCTTTATCCTTATTGGCGAAGTAATAATTGCAATGCTGATTGCAAATCAAGGAGATCTTAAACTCATATTAGGCCCTATCAAAACCAGCGCATGGAACAATGGCCTCGAAAATGTGTTTACTCTACCAGTCGCTCTTTGGCTCACTCTGCTTTTGGCGTATTTCCCTGCAGCACAAAAGAACCGAATCCCTGCAATGCCAATCGGACTCGCCTTTGCATTGTGGACGCTCGATGGAAATCAAGCGATTTTGCCATGGTGCGTCGCACTAGTGATGATCGCTTACATGATGTTTGTCGCCGAAGCCACTCGAAAATGGGTGGCAAACCTAACAATGTCGGCATTATCCTTTTCATATCTCTTTGGAGATGTAATCGGCAACAGTATCCAACTCGAAGCGGTTAACGTTGGCGTGGCAATAGGCATTGTCGTCATTGCAGAAACTGCACGCAGGATGGACAAGATTTCAATTTGGAGCAATGTACAATCAGTCTCCTTCATTGCCCTAAGCAGCACAATCCTTGACTCATCATACTGGTTCGTTACGTGGATCTTTGTGGGCTACCTCCTTTCTATGGTGTACGAGTCCATGCTCAAGGCACGAAGTGGAGATGATATTGAGAAGAGAAATGCGACCCTTGCCCTCCTCACGTCTCTAGCACTGAGTACAGGATTGCTTTTGTTTGGGAAACTTGATCTTCCTGATTCCTTCAAACCAGATAATTTGAGTGGCCTTTCTATTGAATTTATGATTCTTGGGTTCCTCGTTTACGTATTGTTCAACTCCGTACGTGATGTTGAATTGGACTTTGGAAAATTGCTAGATATCATTGCCATTAATGCAGCAGGGAGTTACTCCTATGACGCTGAAACAAATGCCTGGTATCTCAAAGATGAGGAGGACAAGGCCACCGAAATGCGATCATATGGTACTATTGCTCGACCGTCTCTAGCATTTGCACTTCTCGCCATCACTGTTGGAATAAGTACACTTGATTATACAGTTTTACTTGATTCAAATTATTACGTAGTAGGAATGTACCTACTACCAGTGTCATTACTCATCTATGAAGTCTACAAAATGGATGTTATTTCCTCTGAAAGTCGAGCACTTGGCACACTCATGCTCCTGATTATTGCAGGAGCATCTATGCCATTGATGATTGACGCTCGAATGGGTTCTGAGGATTTATTCAAAGCCGGAATTGTTTGGGATCTTGTCTTCCTTCTCGCTCCAGTCGCTGTCCATAGCATCATCACCAAGAGAGGCTTAGACACAGATGTTCTGAATAGAGGTGCAGATCAAGTCATGCTCGGTGGCTTACTCATTCTGGGGATGTTTGATCAGTCCGGCGGTTTGTTGTTCCTTACCATGTATGGACTGGTTGGTTACACGGCCTTCAAGTATCGGCATCATGTCCTTTCGTGCATTGCTCCTATAGCCTTCGTGTCGATGTTTTGGCTTGAAGATCATGGCTTGGCACACAACCTTCTCGATAGCGTATTATCCAATGTAGGAAATGCAACGAATCCAACTGTCCTCTGGTTCAGTGAAGTTACTGGATTAATTGTAGGATTGCACATGATGCTTATTCTCAGTGCAAGTCTCTTTGATATTCGTTCCAATATCAAGAACGCTGAACTCATTGAAAACCCATATCCATGGGTTATTCCAGCAATATGGTTCCTCTTCTCAGTTGCAGCAGTTCTACCTACAGCGTCTTGGCTCCCACTCATTGCAGTACTATTTGGAATCGTCAATTCATGGATACGAGGAGATCTAACACTTATTCCGATGTTCTCTGTCGCTCTCATCTTCTCTTTCTTCATCGGATTCTCAGATGGACTAGATGATTTCAGTGGCGCAATATTCGGAGAATCAATGCTTTGGTCGGGTATTCTTATCTTTGGGCTATGGCTCTCTGAACAACGAGGTATCTTGCGAATGAATGTCAAGGAAGACTCCAAAACAGCGGAAATGGATCTCCCTCTCGAAGCACAACTACGATTTGTCGCAATGGCATCCCTCCTTCTTTCATTCAACGTGTTTGGCGGAATCGGAATGATTGCTGCAAGCGCATGGGCGACTCAAGATGCATTCCAGAAAGGGAATAAGATTTCAATATTGTTCCTCCCATTACTCCACGGTTTAACCGTTGGAAACGAACTTTCAACGTTTGATGTACTTGATGAATCAATGAGAGGAATTTTCGTAGGGTTTGTGTTCTTCATCGAAGGAGCAGCCCTCATCCTCTACTCATCAAAGACAGATAGAATCTATGACTCCAAATTATTTACTTGGGAGAATGATGAAGAGTTCTTCAGTTTTGTCGAATACATGGGCTTTGCAGGGGTCATATCCGCACTTACAGGTGTCATATATGCACTCGGAGAAGAGCAAACTAAACTTGCTCTTTTCATCACCACTGCATTGCTTACAGCCCTCGCAATCACAGGCTTTGACTCAAGGCATTCCCATGTTCGCTGGAGAAGAGCATTGGGTGTTTATGGTTCAATGATTTCATTGATCATTCTGTTCGGACTAATTGAAGAAACAATTTACAGGTCTCTAACCATTGTTCTTATGGGATTATTGGCTCTTGGATACGGGTTTATCTATCAACAACGTCGGCACACAATCGATGTACGTGATACCGAAGAAGTTCACGAATTAAATACCTGGATTGAAGAAGCAGAAGTCACGCAAGCTACGACTGGATTAATGGCTAAGGTTGAGGCAAATGAGGTCGATGAGATCGTTGAAGAAATTTCTGACGAAGTGGTAGAAGTCGTAGAAAAGGTCGAAACAATTGCGAAGGCAATACCGGTTCCAAAACCAGTTAAGGCTGCTCTCAAGCAAGATGAAGGGTTTATCCAAACCCTCCAAACATTTGACGTGAGAATGCCTCCTCAAGCGATTGAGCAAATCAAGCGTACAATTGCGATGACTCCTCACGAAGGATTCAATCCGGTTGTTCGAGTCAATATGCTTGGACAAATCGTTCTTGACTTTGAGCCAAAGTGATCAGTCTTCTCTGAAGATTGCTGCATAGAGGACATATGACTCCGTTCCTTCACCTGTTGTTGGATAGACGCCCCAGTATGCTTCCCTCATTTGTTGATTAGCATCCATACAGAGAACGACGTCAGATGGTCTGTTATCCATGGGCTCACTGCCGTTCAAATGCTTGATGATCAAATCGATATTGGAGAGGTTTACGAGACCCCATCCGACTTGAGTACATGGAGCAACAGGAGAAATTGGCATTGTTCCGGAGATAGGATCCCATGTGGTGAACGTTGGATACCAAGCAGACATGTTCAATGCATGACGCATTTCTGAGTTTCTCATTGTGAAAGAGGATTCATCTAATGAGGCACCGTTAACCAGATAGCCTCCTCGTTCAGCAGAAGCCCCTGAGCCCCAATCACCAAACTCATCTCGTAATTGATGAAGAACGAAGGAGAGGATTCCGGCTGTCCTAGGTGTGGCGAAGGAAGTACCGGACGTCTCATGATAACCATCAGTATCGTCGTGATTCGGCAAGACTTGTGTCCAGTCAGCTGCAATATCAGGATATGAACCACTCATAGTTTCCTTTTGGTCATCTCCTTCCTCAGCATATCCAGAAATTCCAATCGACCATGGAGGTCCTGCTGTGGCATCTTGAATAGCCGGAGAAGGTGAATTATCTGCCGCTCCTGTGTGAATTTTGTTTTGAACAACAACTGCCTCGTAGGTTGCGGTTTCAATTCCAGGAACTGGTAGCGAACCGATGGCCCCAAACGATGTTGAGATAATATCAACAAGAGGTTGATTTGATGCTGCAAGGACTGCTTCGGTGGAAAAACCTTCAACAAAGAAAATGACTGCATCTGGATTTGCATCGAGAACTGCACCGGTTACTGCTGTCCCGTGGCCATCTTCTGGATCATCCAAGATGTGGATATTTGTCCCACCATCGGGTGATGTTCCAATTATCTTTGTGCCATAAAAGTAGACGATATCACTGGTTGTAATGACGTCCCAGCAGGCTTCTCGGTCTGCTTCATACCGTTCTTCCCAACTACCCTCAAATGTAATTCCACAGGTCATTGTTACACCCAACTGTTCCAAAAGCCAGTTTGGATAAATCTCATCGGTACGGAAGTGGTCGTGATAGACGTTTATTCCAGTATCAATTGGTGCCACAACAGAATAGGGTCGCCAATCGGTGGATGTGTTTTCCTCGACTATTACGGGGCTTGGACTCGAATCCGCAGATAATTCATGAGCGATATATGCAAAGAAGATTACACTAAAAATCAGAGCAGTAAGGCCAAAAGCAATTGGTTTCTTAGGCAACGGAATCACTTCCAAAAGCACTGCATCAAGAACATCGGAGGCATCCGCCATAATACCTCGAAGCATGGGGGTATGAAGAACTCTGCGCCGACTTCAAATGCTCTGCCTTGTTGGCTGTAGTATGGAGAATAGAGATGACCGCATGGTCTGGATTGATTTGGAGATGACGGGTTTGGACATCTCTAAAGAGAAAATCATCGAGATAGCCACAATCATTACAGATGGAGAATTAAACATTATCGCAGAAGGCCCCAACTTGGCAGTTTCAGTAGAAGAGACGCTTTTGGAAGGAATGGATGAATGGAACACCCGACATCATAACCGAAGTGGTTTGGTTGAACGTGTCCGCAACAACTCGGTTACAGTGGAAGAAGCAGAACGACAAACGATGGAGTTTCTTCGTGAATATGTGAATGAAAATACGGCCCCATTATGCGGGAATTCAGTTTGGAACGATCGCTTATTCCTCCAAAAAGAAATGCCTGAAATTGTCGAATTTCTCCATTACAGGATGATCGATGTATCAACTGTCAAAGAACTTGGAAGACGATGGTATCCCGAAGTATCTCGATTTAACAAGAAAGGAGCTCACCTAGCCCTTGATGACATACGAGAATCAATTCAAGAACTTGCATATTTCAGGAAGAATATTTTCATCTCCCATCAGTGACGAATCCTTTCCATCTCCTCATGTAATCAACAAAGAGAGGGCTTAATTCAGCATCCATTAACTTCTGAGGAGTAAATGGAGGCTTTGCAGGGATATAATCCAAGGCTGCGCTGGAAAGAGGCCAATCAGGGAATGGCAAAGCAACACGAGCGACACCAACTCCATCAGCCCCTTCTTTTAGCAAAAAATGGGCATCGTTACCTGTCCATACAGATCCAGTGGAAATAATCGGTATCCGATGATCAATGAATTGTGAAATTTCCTTTGTTAATGTCTGTCCAGTCGTATGCTCTTCGAACACATCCCAACACGATATATGCAAACCTTCTATAGATTTTGAAAGCAATGATTCGCATACGATTAGCGTATCTTCCAGAGTGATTCCTATATCATCTGAAACAGGTGATAGCCGTACAAGAAGAGAGAAATTCGAAGAGACGATATCTCGTACAGCCTCAATTATTTTATTGAGAAATGTCATTCTTTGAAGAACATCTCCTCCAAATTCATCAGTTCTTCGGTTGGTCTTAGCGCCAAGGAACTGGGCGATAAGATAACCATGAGCCCCGTGAAGTTCTACTCCATCGAATCCTGCTTCTTCGCACCGTTTTGCAGCCTTTGCAAACGAAGCGATTGTTTCGTTCACTTCCACGAGAGTCATTGAGCGAGAAGTACCCTCCGAATCTGAAATGAAGTTTTCACTTGCTGAAACTGGTTGTTGTCCTGTAAGCGAAGAGGGGCTTCTCATTCCTCCGTGGAATAACTGAACAAAACTCTTCGATCCAGAACGACGAATTTCCTCAGCCAGACGAGAGAGACCAGGAAGATGATGATCACCCCATACTCCCATTTCTCCAGTCCAGCCCTGACCTGATTCTTGAACATGGGATGCTGCAGTCGTAATGATTCCAAAACCGCCCTTAGCCCTTCGTTTCAAAAAATTGATTTCATCATCTGAAAGGCATCCATCATCATGACTCTGCTTATTGGTCATAGCAGCAAGTACTGAACGATGAGGAATCACCAGACCGTTTCGAAGAGTCCAAGACTCATCCATTGATACCATGTTAGAACCTACTTTTCTCGCCATGTTGGCGAATGAACATCGACGCCTTTGTGCAATGAAAGAATCTCTGCAAGCACTGCAATAGCAATCTCTTCTGGGGAATCTGCTCCAACATTGAGACCGATAGGACATCGAACATCTGAAAGGTATGCTTGTTCAATCCCATCTTCGATACAAGCAGAGGCAAAGGTTTGCCATTTAGAACGACTTCCTATTGCGCCAATACGTGGGAATTCATTACCATCAAGAGAGGATTTACTCGATTGAGCTCTATGTAAAATCATCTTCAAACGGTCGAGGTCTTCTTGATAATCGTGCCCCAGAAGAAGAATATCAGAAAAACGAGACAGACTTTCTGTCGTTTCATTTTCGAAGAAATCGATGACGTCCATTGCGTGTAACTCTACAGCATTTGGATACAAGTCTGAATGTGCAAAGGCTTCACGCGTGTCTTGAACAGAATAATTCCATCCCGTTAGTGGAAGGAGTTTGGAGATAGCTTCTGAGCAATGCCCTCCACCCATCAAAAGTATGTGCGGCATTGGCATCATCAACTCCAGTGCGATGGTTACTTGTCCACCACAAAGAGAGTCAAGAGGTTGAACTTCATAGCCCTTCGCCCCTTTATTTAACCCGAAGGTGATGACTTCAGATGTTGCTGTAGTCTGAGTAAGCAACTCTTCACATCGGTTGAGTATCTTCTTTTCTAAGCCAGCACCACCAACCGTACCGATCCAAGTATTATCTTTTCTCATGGCAAGTCGAGCGCCAGATTTACCCGGCACGCTACCTTTTGTTGCAACAACTGAAGCGAGAACTACCGATGAATTGTGTTGTAACTGTTCCAACACCCATCCCAGTACCCTTGCGGTCATATCCATGCGTTGCGATTGATACACATACGGTTTGCCCTTAGAACCAAGGTTCCTTAGCAGCAGCATTAAGCAAGTCTAAATCCTCAGGAGTATCGATATTTAGATGCAATGCATCGAAGTCAACCTCAACTGCTTGACAGTTGACTAGATCCTTGAGTGGAACATCTCCCTTTGAAAGATAAACTGAACGTATATCTTCTTCCTCTAAGAAAAGAGGATGACCTCCTCTTCCAGATGAGACTGGAAACGTTGAAACGCCAAGACCGACCAAGGAATTGATAATCCCCTCATCCCACCCAGGTCGATCGATTGGAACAATGAGAACCCGCTTAGGCAAGGAACCAAGTCGTTCAATCATCGAACGAAGACCGCATCGGATAGATTCTGTGCGACCTAAGTCTGGAGACGGATTAAGAACGACATTTGCGTTTGGACTAGCAAGCATTACATCTGCCAGTAAATCGCTGTTTGTTACAGAAGTTATTGATGTCATTCCTGACCGATGAAGCCTATTCACGATATGATGAATCAATGGATGACCATTGATTTCAATCATAGCCTTATGTTGACCAAGTCTTCTCGAGAGCCCCGCTGCTAGGACTAACACCTCAATCGCTTTGGCCATGCATATGCGTAAGCGACAAGTACATTCAGATTTCTGTTCATAAACAGTCGAAGATTAGAATCTTTATGTCAGCAGAAGAAAGTATGAATCCATTTGAAAAATCGATGGAGTTTCTAAGAGGCATATGTCAAATGGAACACTTTCATTTGATAGAATCCTATTCTGAAGGGACAATTCAAGTACGAGTCAAGGGGACTTCAGGAAGACACTATGAAGTAAAAGCAAAGCAACAGTTACCTCATCCAGGACTGAGTGAGCAATCGAATATGAGAAGAAAAACATGGTCCACCTCTGTCATTGGTGCTGCATGGAAGAAAGATATCGAATCAAAGGACTCCAATTTTACTGTGAGTCTTTGCTTGAATATCAATGAACAAAAAACCCATCTTCCAATAGGCGATAAATTAGCATCTCTTGCGCTTAGCCTACGCAATGACATTGAATTGGCGATGGGTATCCCCCTCGTCGCCCAATTTATTGTATGTCCTCGAAACCAGATGGAGCATATTTTCAATTTCCAAGATGATATTATTGTCACTCAAGATATGATTGATATGAGTGACGAAGAGATGGATTGGGAAGAGGAAGAAGAATACCTCAATTCGATCCAAATGATCGATGTGGAAGAAGATATCGTAGATTTTGACCATAACATCGGTCGGGTCGAAGAAGACCTTCTTCCCGATTCAAATAGAGCAGAGGATTTGGTTGACCATCTCATCAGAGCCTTTGATCTTCAAGAAGACCGAAGAACTAGAGGTTCTTCGTAATTTCACGACCAATGATCATCCGCTGAACTTGGCTACTTCCCTCATAGATTTGCATAACCTTTGCTGCTCTCATCAATCGAGCAACGGGGTACTCCTCCGAGTAACCATATCCACCGTAGACCTGTACAGCATCCGTCGAGATCTTCATAGCCGCATCAGAAGCAAATCGCTTAGCGTGGGCTGCTGATTCTGTGTTTTTAACGCCGACATCTGCTTCTGAAGCAGACTTCCAAGTAAGCATTCGGCTCGCTTCAATATCTGTTTTCATATCGGCCAACATGAATTGAATTGCTTGATGGTGATGAAGGGGCTTACCAAATGTTTGTCGCTCATTACTGTATTGCAAAGCATGCTCATAGGCAGCTCTGGACAATCCTGTTGCATGTGCAGCAATGTTTGGTCGGCTCAAGTCAAAAGCACTCATTGCATTCATCCATCCACCTGATTCGCTTTCACCAACGAGTTGATTGGCAGGAATACGTACATTATCAAAAGATATACTACGGGTATCACTGCATCGTTGGCCCATATTGGTTTCTTTCTTTCCAAGTGAAAGACCTTCTCTGTTGGATTCAACAATAAAACCTGACATGCCTTTGTAGCCAGCATCAGGATTCGTCTTAGCAAGAACGAAGAAGAAGTCAGCATATCCTGCTCCTGTAATCCACATCTTTGATCCATTGATGACGTACTCATCTCCTTCTCTCACCGCAGTAGTTTTGATGGCTGCCACATCAGAGCCTGCACCAGGTTCTGTAATTGCATAGGATGCGAGAGCGCCTTCTTCGGCCACCTTTCGCAGCCAGATATCCTTCTGAGCCTCAGTTGCGCCAGTTATGATTGGAGCGCAAGCCAACGCGGTTGCATAAGCAGCAGTAGCAAAACCAGGGTCGCCCCATGCAAGTTCTTCATTGACAAGTACTTCTTCCATGCATCCTAATCCAGGTCCACCGTATTTCTCTGGAATGTGGAGATTGAGTAATCCCATCTCGTGAGCCATTTGAATGACTTCTTTTGGATAGACGGATTCTTCATCCCAATGCTCTGCATGAGGGCGTATTTCATCCACTGCAAATTCATGAGCCAGTTCACGAAGCATCTCTTGCATTTCATCGAGTTGGAAGTCGACCATGTCTACCCCACAGAGCGACCAAACATAAGTCTTGATTTCGTTCCAACTAACGATTGAGTTGTAAAACGACCAAGAAGACAAGGTAGAATAAAGCCAAACATGCGCCTTCCCATCGCTCAAATCTGTAACTTCTACGCATGAAAATCAAGGCTAGGAGAACACCTAGAACTGTTGCAGGAGCAATAATCTCCATTGTAAGACCATTGTCTTCTGTACTGATGGATAGTGGATGAATCATTGAAGCAATACCGATAGAGAGGAGAGGGTCGGTTATGTTTGAACCAATAAGGGTTCCAATCGCAACACCCTTGCTTCTTTTGGCAGCCATCAATGCGATTGTTAATTCAGGTAAGGAAGTTCCAATACCAGAAACAGTCGTACCCACTACGGAATGAGGTACGTCAAGTTCGAGTGCCAAATGGCAGGCCTTATCGACGAGAATATTCGCAGCATATATGGCAAAACCAAGCCCTAGAATGATCATGATTGTATATGCTGCAGAACTCCAATTTGATCCTTTAACTTCATATTCGCCAGCATCTTCGACTTCCTCAAGACGAATCGCTTCTCTTTTCATCAAAATCCAGACAATGTAGGTTACGTACAATGTGGAGAGTATTGCCCCCTCCCAACGTTCCAATGAATCGTTTGTCCATACAAAAAAGAGGAGTAAAAGCACCGAAGAAAGCATGATAACTCCGTCTCTATTTAGCCAAGAAGGACGGACTTTCACAGACTTAGTCATCACGACAATTCCTAGAATGAGAGTTATTTGAACCAGAACAGAACCAAGGATACTTCCTATCGCAAAATCTGCTGAACCTACGGTACCATCGGCTGCATCAAGAGCTGCAGAACTTGTAACGAGGATTTCTGGAAGCGAAGTTCCGATAGAAACAATTGTCAATCCAATAACAATTTCAGCGATTCCTGCCCTACGGGCTAAACCTTTCGCTCCTTCGATAAAGAAATCAGCACTGGTAACTAACAGACCAAGCGAAAGCAGAAGGATAAACGCCATAAAGAACATCGAATTATCCGTTGTCATGTACTCAGCCAAGAGAATACCGATGAACAAAGCGCCTGTAATGAGCATTGCATTGAAGTGGATAAGTTGGGGAATCCCCATCAACTCATCCTTATGCTCCATAATCTTTCCAATGCATCATGGGTTTTCAGGCTTCTCCCAATCTTCTTCGATAACATCAAGTTCTGGATAGAATTCGACCGGTCAATGTGGAAGCGAGGTGTCATCGAGTTCATCGGTACTTTCGCCATGGTCTTCGTTGGTTGTGGCAGCGTTGCACTTAATCGCTCATCGCTTGAAATTTCCCTTGCCTTTGGCCTAATTGTTGGCCTCATGATCGTATCTCTTGGAAGATTCTCTGGCGCCCACATCAATCCAGCTGTGTCCATCGCTTTTTGGAGGCGGGGTGATCTATCCACCAAGGATACTGTTTCCCATGTCATCGGTCAATTGTGCGGAGGCGCTCTTGCAGGATTGGTATTGGAAGGAGCAGGCCCTACAGTACGAAATACATCCTGGACTGGGCTTATTGCAATTGAAATAGGAATCACATTCCTCCTGATGGCTTCGATTCTCTTCATTATCAGGAGGACTGACAAGTGGATTCCTATTGCCGTAGTTGTAGGAGCAACTGTTGCAGTACTAGCATTCATATTCGGAGGATACACTGGAGCGAGTATGAATCCAGCACGTACATTCGGGCCGAATTTGTTTTCTGGAGATGCAACACTAATCCCAATTTACTGGTTGACAACAACGCTTGGTGCGTGTCTTGCTGTTTGGCTTGAAGCGCTCATCCCATCAAAGACTGAACAACCTTAATCACGTGTTCAATTGAAGGAATTGTGTGATTTTCCAAAGGTGGAGAGAATGGAACTGGAGTGTCTAATGCTCCGATAACTACGGGTTGAGCTTCAAGTTGGTAGAACGTAGATTCAAGAATTTGGGACTGGATTGTGTGACCCAGACCACCATGCCATTGCCCCTCTTGTAGTACAATAAGTCGTCCTGTTTTCAGAACAGAGGCAATACAAGTTTCTTTGTCGAAGGGAATAATTGTCCGGAGGTCAATTACTTCCAATTCGATTCCATCCTCAGAAAGATGTTCTGCAACTTGTTTTGCAATGTGAACCATTGCTCCCCATGTTACGAGCGTAAGATCAGTACCTTCTCGTATGATTGATGCTTTACCAATCGAATGGATTTCACCATTTGCAATGGATTCATGCACCGATACGGTGTCTACTTTTTGATTGATGTTCTGACCCCATCCAGTAAGACCTCCTCGAAGACCATACAATCCAATATGTTCCAAGAACAGAACTGGATCATCAAGATGAGCTGCTTCAACGAGTAATTCGTAAGCTGCTTGTGGAGTCGCTGGTGCGAGTACAACAAAGCCTGGATCGTTCGCAAACCATGATTCAATCATATTTGCATGGAAAGGACCTGAACGTGTGCGGGCACCAAGGGGGATTCGGACTGTCATTGGGCAATCAGCACCCCACCGCCAGCGAAGCATTGCTGCATTGTTGATTAATGCATTAAATCCAAGCGCTGCAAAGCCTCCAAATTGAATTTCAACCATTGGGCGCATGCCTGATAAAGCTGCACCAACGCCTGTATGAACAATCATCGCCTCGCAAAGAGGCATGTCAACGAGTTTCTCTTGATGGCCTGCATTCTTAAGAGCCATATTCATTCCAAAAGCCCCAGCGACCTCCATATCTTGTCCAATGAACACGCAATCATCACCATATCGATTTGCAATATCGACCATTGCTTGTTGGATGGCTCGAGCATAAGTCCAGCCACCAGATTCAACGTATTCAATCGGTTCAAGATTTGAATTTACTTCAACCACAGAAGGTGATGTTAGGGTCTCGATTTGATCTTGATGTGTCCTTGCATCGTGAATCGTAGTGATACCTTTCGTTACAGTTTCAGGTTCTGGCCAAGCCATTTCCTCTACAGCTGAACGCGCATTGTCAACACGGAGTTGTTCCTCTTTTTCCATTCCTTCAAGTTCGCTTTCTTCGACACCTAAGGTGAGTAAGAGTTCTCGGTGAGTTGGTAGGGGGTCTTTTGCAGCCCAATACTCAAGCAATCCTCTATCAACATAGCCAGGAGGAGTACCCGTTTCTGAACCAAGATACAAGTCATCATGATGATGTGCATGGCCGCAACCTCGCATAGTCTCAACGTGAACCATCGTCGGACCACCGCCTTCCATACTGAATTCACGTGCTGTTGCGACACTTGCATGCCATGCAGCGGGGTCGGAACCATCGATTGTCCAAGCAGGGAAGCCCATAGCCACCGCCTTATCCGCCCAAAGTTCAACACCAGACTGATTCGCAGGAGGTGTATCCAATGCGATTTGATTATTCTGAAGAACGTAACAGATTGGTAGACCACGTGCACCTGCGAGATTCAAAGATTCCCAATACTCTCCCGAAGAGGAGGCTCCTTCACCGATGCAAGCAACATGAAAACGATCAAGTTGTTGTTTCCAAGCAGCAAAGGCGAGTCCCGTCATTGTTGCACTAGCGATAGGTAGAGGGGCGGTCGGAGGTAAAACTCCGACATGCCATGCACCTATGTGCAAATCACGACCACCTGCCCCTTCATGCCCACCATTTTGATTTGAATCTGCTTTACCCATTTGAGCAGCCATAACATCGGCAACAGTATCACCCATTGCAAGGGCGAGACCAACATCACGAATCATTGGAGCAACAAGGTCTCCATCATATCCGTTACCGGGGGTATGATCTTTATTCGGTTCATCTGTCTTGTTTAGGGCGGTTGCAATTGCAACAACTCCTTCCTGCCATGTTGATCTGAATCCTTTGCCTCCGAATCGAGAACCATCCGGAGTTTCCATTCCGGAGAAGAAAACGTCCTTGAGGTGAGCATCCATTGCTCGAGTTCGTGTCATCATACGTTGCCACTCCATTCGATTCTCCATTGAAGTCGACATGTAATGAGCCAAACGACGAAAGCAGAGGCGTATATCGATTATGATATGATTTAATCGACGATCAAGATGCTCATTTATGCTTCGACGAGGCATTACTTCGTCATCTAAAATAGGCTTGATTTTATGTTCATTTTGAGCTGCAAATCCTTTTCTGAAAGCCTTCACAAAGCGCTCAGAAAAAGAATGCCATGATTCTCCATCAAAGGATTGTTGGCCATCAACATGGAGATGATCCCAGACGTTTGCAGCAAGGAATACATGCCCCTCATGACGTTCAGCAAAGAAGCGCATCACTTCTGCACGAGCAGCATCGATGAGCAATGGTTGTGTAAAAACACGTGCGGACTTAGGTACCCAATCAGCACCATAAATTGTTGGAAGTGTTCCTTGTGACATACCCCGCCCCCGTCTCTGCGAAGGTCGCCTAAGTTTCAATGCTATGGATTGAATGAATATTCAAAAAAGGGAATTATTCTTCTTCACCAATTGATTCTCTAAGAACTCGAATCGAGGTCCTCGTCACAATTACAGTCACGATTACAGTGGCGATGATACCAAGCAAAAGCATGAACAAACCAAGTGGTGAATTACCCAATCCACCCACCCCAGAGCGACTCAAAGCAATGGAACCAAGAGCATGTCCATAATATGCATAAATCAAACAATAGATGAGGCTGGATGTGTTTGAAAGCAAGAACACACGCAATGAGACCGGAGTTGCAGACATGATGTAATTGAGCCATTCATCGGGAAGAATGGGGGATAAGCGAACGAGTACTGATATTTTCATTGCATCTTGATCGAGAGCTTTCTCGATATTCTGCATTCTTACATCGCTCTGGATGGATGCTTGAATTGATTCTCGAAACATCCACCTACCCAAGACGAAAGCGATGAGCCCGCCAATCATCGAAGCAACAAAGTTGACCAATGCTGCTATCCAAAACGGGAAAATAGCCCCTGCACCGATCTTTACGAATGGAGTGGGCAATAACAACACGATTGCTAATGAAAGCATAATGGTGAATAAAAACGGCCCCCATAGCCCAAATCCTTTGAACCATTCAATGATTTCAGAAGCGTCTTTGAACAAGAAATATCCTGCAATGGCACAGATGAAAAGTACAACAAAACCAAACAGAGCCCTCCATCTATAGAGATTAGGTTGTTGTTCTTTCATCTTCTGAAGGTTTTTCTGCCCGTCCATAAGATGGAGTTCTGATGGTTTCGGTAATTGAATATCAGAAGGCTTCGGTAGTTTCCTCATTCTAATCTACTCCTCTTCTGATTCAGGAAGCGACGATAGAACGTCACCGAGCATTTCAGTTGCGTCTTCAATTCGAGTCATGAGAGTTGTATCGGAGACAGCCCCCGGACGGCCTAAATCCCACATCAATTCATGAACCATTTCGGTTGTTAAGCGAGTCATATTCAGAACCTGTGGATCGATACGCTCGAGTCCGTCATGGGGAAGAATTGCAACGTTTTCTGGTGTTTCATCGAGGATATCATCCATTACAGCTTCAATCTCAGAAGCAATATTCTCGGCTTGAGTCTCAAGGATGGATTCCATTCCGCCAGTTGTGAATGATTTTGATTGGTCACTGAGGTCGCCGAGTGCTTTTTTCTTTTTCAGTTCTTCAAATGAAGGACCTGCTCCTGCTTGACCACCTTCCCCATCTTGAACCAAACGATTTAGAGCGATTCGCAGGATGTTGGAAAGATCAGTGGCTTCTAAACCAGTATCAACTTCCATTCCCTCCTCACCCATCTGAGTAAGAATTTCATTGATGAACGACTCATTGATTCGGTCAGGCCCTACAAGGCCTTTGAGCATTGGAAGAGCCCAGCCTCCTCCGCCAGCCATCATTCCAACATCGAATGAACCTCCACCTCCTGCGACTTGGACATCTGCAGGTGGTGGGACGAATTGTTTGCGAGCGTGTTTCCACAACTGCTCGATCAATTTGCTCATATCGACTGGTTTTGCGATGACTTCATGGACGCCTGCTTTAGCAGCAGTAACCAAAAACTCACTTGAGTTGCTCCTCGACAGCATGACGATTCGACACTTGAATGCAAACTCAGGGTCGCCCATCAATCGTTGCGATGCGTCAATTGCATCCCCTGAATTCCAATCTCCTTCGAGTAAAACAATCTCAGGCATAACAGCCAGAGCAGTCCCTTCTGCTTGGCGTAGTGTACCGGCTCGCGTAACATCGAAGCCTTCTCGCTCGAGCGTGGATGCAAGGAGGGTTCTACGACCCTGATTCTCATCCGCAACGATGACTTTTGCCATGATGACCAACGAGCAACGAGAGGTTACGCTCTTTGAACCTCACCCTTGTTTTAGCCTCTTATGACATCTTCTGGGGCGATTTGGCTCCATGCCATAATGCCTCCATCTAAATTGTAAAGACGGTTTGCGTCAATTCCTGCTTGAGTCAGATACATGATTGCCATTTGTGATCGCATACCGCTACGACAGATGACCACGATATCTCCTTGTTCTGGAACTTCTGATGAATGAGATGCTATGACATCATGTACTGCATGAAGGTCAAAACTATTCAATCGGATTTGGTCGAGTTCTTCCGCCTTACGTACATCGATGATGAACGGTTTCCATCCTTCTGATTGCTTTGCTTTTACTGAAGCCACATCAATTGATTGCATCATGCTCCTTCCATCTACAGACCCTTCATCAATCTGCTTGTTTGACGGCATGCAATAGAGTGGATCATCAAAGAGTTGCTGAACCACGGACAAATCCTGTATGGTCTGTCGAGTTTCTAAAGCATCAAAACGAAGCATACGAGTCGACATTTCAAGCGCATCATACAAGAGTAACGAACCAATCAATTTTGTTTCTAATCCGAGTATCAGTTTGATGGCTTCTGTTGCTTGAATACCACCAACAACTCCAGGCAGGACACCAAACACGCCAGCATCTGCACAGTTTTGTAATGCACCAGCAGGTGGAGCATCGGGAAAGAGGTCTCGATAACAACGGGATTGCTCAGTCGAGAAAACTGATACTTGACCCTCAAAACGATGAATGGAACCGTAAATCCACGGGATAGAAAGTAAATGGCAGGCATCATCAATGAGGTATCGTGTTGGAATATTATCGGTTCCATCAACAACGACATCCCATCCTTGCAACACATCAAGAGCATTTTCTGGGTTAAGGCGATGAGCATAGAGTTCAATCTCAATATTTGGATCTAATGCGAGCAATCTCGCCTTTGCTGAATCAACTTTCTTTGAACCTACATCTTCAGTTCGGTGGATAATTTGACGTTGAAGGTTAGAAACATCAACCACGTCATCATCGACAATACCAATCGTGCCGATGCCTGCTGCTGCCAGATAGAGAAGTACTGGACTTCCCAAACCACCTGCTCCGATAACAAGAACCCGAGCTGCGGCTAATTTCTCTTGACCTTCATAGCCAACATTCGGAAGAACGAGATGTCGGGCATGACGTTCCATATCGACCATGGACAGCCCATGTATACGTCTTTCAAATAGACATCGTTGTTCAATGGACGTTCTCTTCCAGCCACTTCTCAGCGTCCATGGCTGCTTGACAACCCATACCTGCTGCTGTAATCGCTTGCTTGTATCGAGTATCGACAACGTCACCTGCCGCAAAGACACCAGGTACGTTTGTCATGGTATGTTCATTGTGAAGAATGTAGCCTTCATCATCAGTAGTAACCTGACCACCAAGGAAGTCTGTTATTGGTGTGTGTCCAATTGCAATGAAAGCGCCTGTAACTGCAATCTCCTCAGTTGCTCCATCTCGTGGATCTTCTAAAACTGCTCCAGTAAGTCCCTTTTCATTACTGAGCCATTCCTTGACTTGTCTGAATGTTTTGACCTCAATCTTAGGATGATTTGCTGCTCGTTCATACATGATGGTTGATGCTCGGAAGACATCTCTTCGGTGAACTAAGGTCACCTTTGAAGCAAATCGTGTAAGGAAGGTTGCTTCCTCACATGCTGAATCGCCTCCACCAATGACCATGACTTCTTCATCTCGGAAGAACGCCCCATCACAAGTCGCACATGTGGAAATGCCACGGCCTTTCTGTTCTGCTTCTCCAGGTGCGTCTAGCCAAATGGATTCTGCACCAGTAGAGACAATGATTGAATGAGTGAGGAATTCTTCTCCTTCCACAGTGACCTTGAATGGGCGTGATGATAGATCAACACTTCCAACATTCTTATCCTGTACTTTCAGTCCAAAGCGTTCGGCTTGTTCTCGAAGTTGCATCATCATCTCAGGACCTCCAATACCTTCAGGATAGCCAGGGAAGTTCTCAATATCGCTTGTAAGCATAAGTTGTCCACCAGACATATATCCAGCAAACATAACAGGCTCAAGCATGGCTCTTGCAGCGTACAATCCAGCAGTATATCCAGCAGGGCCGGAACCGATTATGATGAGGTTGTGGACTTCAGACATCTGACTCACTTCCCGACCAACACCCCGACAGACTTGAACATTATCCATACAAACTCTGGAATTTTCCTTGATTTGGTTTGAGAAAAACATACTGCGTCGGATAAAGACATATGTACTACAGTGTGGTAAATAGAAATATGAACAAGCATGGTTATTTTATTCCACTCTTACTAACCAGCCTGTTGTTGTGTTGTACACTCCCTCTACAATCTGAGCAGATGACTGAGATCTCAATCCATGAATCAACTGAAACTTCTGCTCGTAATTCGATTCATGAAGGAGATTGGGCAGTGGCTCATAAACAACTCATAACTTGTGGTTCGACCTTTGACTATAACCCCCAATTGGATTACTTTGCAGTGATTGCATGCTTAGATCCTGGAAGACACATCGAAATTTATTCCAGTTCCGATTGGAATAATCCTATTCATTCCTTTGAATATGATATCTATGCCGATTTAGTGGAATTTTCGCCAGATGGGACATACTTAGTCGCTTATGGTAGAGCAGATTTTGAAATTTTTCAGACTTCCAACTGGGAAAAGGTATTCTCGGGCGATGTTGGAAATGATGGTTATTACTATGGCCTCTACGATATTACTTGGTCTGGTGATGGAGAAAGAATCCTCTTTGTAACTGGACAAGATGGAGGGAAAATGTATGAAGGCCCTGATTGGGAAGAGGTGCCGGGAACTTCTTCGACTGGGATTTATGCAGTACACCATCCATCTGAAGACATCCTATGGTACGTGAATAGTGATGGTACAGGGAATGAGTACGAGTTCGAAAATATCCCCTTGGTAGGATACCAGTGGGTCATGAAACGAAGTTTCACCCTCACTGGAGGATACATTGGCTCGTTATCAGTGGATCCCAAGGGGGAAATTATAGTGATGAGTTCGGATAATGGCATTTCAGCCCATTCAACTTCTGATTACAGTCTCGTATTCAGTTCTTCTTTAGGAACAGGTCCTGTTTCATTTTCTGTGGATTCTGATTCTATCATCTTTTATGAATTGGAGGATTATGTGATTTATTCTACGAATGACTGGCAAGAAATATCTTCGATTAATGGCCCTGAAGAAAATTGCTACTCCGACCGACCAATAAAGGTCAAATTCACATCAGGTGATGAAGAAATACTTGTTCTTGATCAATCGGATTGTGACCAGTTCCTCTCTGGATGGATGCCTGATGAGGATTCAGATGGTGCAGCGGATGTTCAGGACATCTGCCCCTTTACCCCACAAACCGAAGAATCTGATGCCAAGGGTTGTAGTTTGAGTCAAAAGGATACGGACCTCGACGGAGTAAATGACCGAGATGATCTCTGCCCAAGAACCAAGACAAACGAAATTGCAAACAGTGGCGGATGCTCTCCCTCTCAGTTGCAAGATACTGATGGAGATGGTTCCTCTGATTCCGATGATTTGTGTCCAGATACACCCACCGGTGAACCAGGAAATATCTACGGGTGTAGTTCAAGCCAAAGGGATGTCGATGGAGATGGCCTTTCTGACTCGACTGATAATTGTCCTTTATCAGCAGTTGATGCATGCCCAAACATCATTTCTTGGGAGGTAAATAAAGAAATAATTCCCGGAACAAGTGAATTTTTCAAACCGAAATGGTCACCTGAAGGCGAATTTATTATCACAAGGGAATATTCTTCTGAAAATATTTTCCTGCTTGATAGTAATTTATCATTAGAAACTGAATTCATACATTCTGTTCCAGACACCCGCATCCAAGACTATTTATGGACACCAAATGGACAATCTATTATTGTTTTTTGGGAAAGTTCAAATTATTACAATTCAACATGCGGATATTCAATAATCGATGTTTCTGGATCCGATGAAGCGATCCACAATCCATTCAGTTCGGAATGCGATTCTATCCAAGCTTACGCAATAAATCCGGATGGTAGTGAAGTTGCTATTTCTTACTTTTATTATGGGACCTATACTGGTAAAATGATTTCAATCGAACTAGAATCTGGAGTAGAAAAATTTGTTGATGAAAATTATTATCCCGGTTCTTTAACCTACACTCACGATGGAACTGCTTTGATTGGGACTATGTCTGGAAGTATGTTGATTTGGGATACTTTTGATGGCTATCTTATTCGC
>CALBJF010000210.1 GCA_937892665.1 uncultured euryarchaeote
CGTTAAGATTTGCATGAAGTGTAATGCACGTAATGCTTGGAGAGCCACACGCTGCAGAAAGTGTAGTTACAAAGGACTCCGCGCTAAAAATATGGAACGCAAGGGCGTTTGATCTAAGGTAATAACACTGGGATAACCAGTGCCATCGGATCACCGAACAACCATAACGGCAATATCGCTGGCCATAAGAATAGTAACAAGGGTAGTTTCAAACTAACCCATACATTTTCTACACCCTCATTTTTCAACTTTTCAACATGAGACTGAATCTCATCAGCTGTTGGAGATTGGCGTGGTGCTCTTCTTCGGTGATAAATTTTCAAATCTCCATTTGGTAATTCCATCGTATCAGTAAGAAGCCAAGCATGTCTGTCTTGGACTGTATTAAGCGGAACTGAGAGAGCAGTCCAAGCCATTGTTAAATCACCAAATGACCGAATATTACCTGATGCAATGTTACGAACAAGCAAGATGAAGGGAATAAGCAAGAAGAATAATCCACCCCAAATAAGTAAACTCAACGATGGAGAAAGATGAAGAATCACCTCATCCATATACACTTCTGAATGTATAGGAAGTTCACCCCATGAAGGGAAGAGCAAGGTTACCCACATCAGTGCCTTTGCATCAGCACCGCCATGAATGAAACGCATTCTCCAGCCTAAATCAATCACGAAGAGAACGAAAAGAGCGCCTATGTAAGCCCACCAAAGCGCTGCATCACCAGTCACATCACCTAAGAGAACATCCAAGGGATGGCTCGAGGAGAATTGAATGGCACCTGCAATCAAACCAATGATGGAGATGAGATACCAACCAAGAACCATTTGATCCATTCGATTTCCAGCTCTCGCCTCTTTTATTGTCGGCCGGCCTATTACAGAACCACTAGCATAAGCGATGATTGCGGAGGCTGTCAACCAAATGCTCCAGTGGGCACCTTGCATCAATAAATCGAGCGACCAAATGAAGATCACTGGTTTTGTCCAAACAATCCAATGGTCGTTCGAAACTCTTCGTTCTTTATGGTCAAACCACGCAGCCCAGCCAAGACAAATAATGAGAACACCCAATCTTGCCCAACCGAGAATAAGGTCAGAATCTACATCCATTGTATTGGCCATATCGCCAATGAACTTAAAGACGGCACACAACAAGACATAATCAGAGCGGTTTTCCGTGGAGATGGCAATATGGACATAGAAACACGACTACAACAAGTAGCGACTGTCATCAATCAAATCGATGACCCCAAGGTTCCAAGGAACATTCGTAAACAAGCAAAAGAAACATGTGAAAACTGGTTGTTGAACAAGGGAAAGAAACTCGACGTTCGTATTGCTATGTCTCAATCCAAATTGGAAGAGTTGTATGAAGACCCAAATATCCCACCAGAATTTGGAACCCTTATTCTCATGATCAATACAGAACTTGAGAAGATTCTAACAGAGATTCTCTGATTACTCTTCTTCATCAAGAGCAATTTTTATTCGCTCAAGAATTGTGCGATTATTCTTCGTCAATCTGCCTGAATCAATGTTAAAACTGTTCAACTGAAGACCATAACTGTCGTCAGAAAGCATATCAGTTGCAGCCTCAACATACGTGAATTGTTCAGGCGTGATTCTGTTTCTTCGAAGACTACGGTCTATGGCGTGCTTTGCCCCGACTCTGGCCATTGCTCTGTCACTAAGGCCGAGAACACGCTGTAATTCTGCGAGAGAACGACTTTCATGATTCGAGATATGACCATCCTTCATCGCTTCTTTCCAAGCTTCATCAATCGATGGAGCACGCTCAGATAATAGAATCGCAATCGGCCTCGTTGGTTCGATGTTTTCAAGTACAATTTTGATAATTACGGTGAATGGTATTGCTAGAATCATGCCAATGATACCCCATACCCAGAACGAAAAGGCCGTAACAAGAAGGAGCAATACTGGAGACAGATCTAAAGCACGTCCTGCCCATTTTGTTTCGATAATGTTCCCCCAAACTTGTTGATTTACCAGCAATAATACCGTCAGAGAAATAAGCCAAAATGCAGATGGTGCAACAATGATTCCAAGGATGATCGGAGGAATTGTTGCAATAAGAGATCCGATGTATGGTACATAATTGAAGATGAATGTAAGTAAAGCCCATGTGAACCATAAATCAATTCCATAAATCCAAAGTATAAGTCCAGTGATTACAGCAGTACCAACACCCACACCTGTCTTGACAACAACGTAGGTGTTGATGCTCTCTTGAATCTGAATCTGAACGTCTTGTACTTTCCCAGAGACGCCACCCGGCCAGGCTCTTTCGATTCTTCCGGGAAGCAAATTCGCTTCAAAGATGATGAAGATTAGGAAGAACGATACAGTGAGACTCGTCGCAAACAATCCACCAACACTTGCAACCATATCACCTATCAAATCGGAAACTTGAGAGTCTTTTGATAAAAAGCCCATTTCTGATAAATCTTCAGATATTGTTCCGTTGGTTGAATTCAGTGATTCAGAGATCGAAGCACCTATGAGTGGAGCTGATTTTATTTTCTGCCAGCGTGTGTTGAGTTTACCATTATATTCCTCAATCTTCTCTTCATCATTTGCTAAGTCGCTTGCTTGATCATAAGCGACATAACCTGCAGATACGATGACTAATAACATCAGCATAACCATTGTAAGATAAGATAACCCGAGTGGGAATCCATTTTTTGAGAGATAATCAGAACCGGGCTTTAGAACGAAATAAATTCCTAAAGCGATGAAAAATGGTTGTAGAACTCCTTCAAGTTCAATCATCCAAATCGTAAGTACTGTCAGTAATATGACTGCAAACGTCAAGCCTCCAAGTCGACGATGGAAGGTATTGTTGTCGAAGACAGCTAGCGTATCGTCCATGCACGGCTCTCGACGGTTACACGTTTCAATTTAACGTGAGGGAGGTTATTCCTCTGCTTGCATCCATGAAGGTTCGAAAGAAACTCGTAAAGAGAGGAGGAAGGCGCACAGCATCAGAATTCCGCACAGATGGAAGGCTGTGTGATAATCGAGGAAACCTGTTGTTCCTACGGTCTTTGTCCAGACAAAGCCACCTGTGAGTGGACCGAGAATACGAGCAAACGATGAGAGCGATTCTTGAGCCCCCATTACAGCCCCTAACTCATAGCCCTCTTGGCGAGAGATTGCAGTGAGTAAGGTACTCGAAGACGGCTGGAATAAACCATTTCCAATTGCTATACAGCCAGTAATTGGGAAGAGCCACAGCCATACATGATCTGCAGTAGAGTAAGGTACCATAACAAGACCAATTCCAGCTAAGACAGTTCCCATTTGAAGAACCAAGACACTCCCGTATTTACGGGACAGTGGACCAATTAAGGCACCTTGTGTTACAATTCCAAGCACCCCAATAATAGCGAAGATTCTACCATTATCGGCTTCACTAAATCCTAATCCACCGGATGCAGGATCCATTTGTGTATAGAGGATGAAGACTGCGTGCATGATTGTAAAACCAAACATAAAGAGGAATGTCACCCACATCACAGTACCTATTTGTTTGGTTCCAATCATTGCTTTCACGTTGGTAAATGAATTCTTCATAGTTGCTCCCCATGAGCGTGATTTATCGATTACACGTCGATGTTCAGGTAATGACTCAGGGAGTGATTTGAATGCGAAGAGGAGAGATATAATCGATAGAACGCTTGCTAAAACACAGGGTAACAAGTAGGGATATGTTTCGAAAATAGTATCTTTGAACAAATCCCAACGTTCTGCAGGTGCAGAGAGTTCTCCTCCAAGGAATGGGCCAATGGTGAATCCAAGCCCAAATGCAGCGCCAATGATACCCATCCTTGTCGCAAGTTGTTGAGGAGTACTTACATCACCAATGTATGCTCGAGCTACTGCAATATTTCCATTGAATACACCAGCAAGGAAACGTGCTATAAGAGCCATCAGTAAAGTGTTTGCAAGTCCAAACATTGTAAAAAATACGGTATTACCAACAAGTCCAATCATGAGGACGGGTCTGCGTCCAATGCGGTCAGAGAGGGCACCCCAGATTGGTGAAAACAGGAATTGCGCAGCTGAGTATGAGGTCATCAAGAGACCCACCCAGATTCCTATTGATGCTGCATCTTGTTCACCTGCTAGATCTTCTACAAGATAGGTTAGAAACGGTATGACG
>CALBJF010000211.1 GCA_937892665.1 uncultured euryarchaeote
ATTTCTCGCCATGCAGAAGTTCCATTTTATGATTCATGGGGCTGGGATAACTTTGGATCTGAGGATGATAAACGTGGGCGTAAAGGTCGCTCAGCCGCTCAAGATTCTCCAGTACAAGATTCTACAGGTGCTCCAGAAGAGCCATACATGTACATGAACTACCATTCTGAAATCGCTCTTGACAAATTCGAATCAAACATTGCTACGACGATTAAGGTGGGTAACGATAGCGTAGGGGCGATTCGGGTCAATCTATCGAGTACTCATAGAACCACGATTTGCGTTGAAATTCAAGGTTTAGTCGGTGATCAATTGGTGCCAGCTGAGGCAGATGTGTATCTTATGACAACAAATAACTACGAATCATATCAAGGTTCATACCAGAGGATGCACAGCGATAATATCGACAAATGGTTCAGGCAAGAAAGCCGTAGTTCAGATGAGTTTGTTGCTGAAACATCCCCTGAATGGGCTGCCTTTGAATGGACAGGCTGGAAAACATACCGTGATGTTCATGCCTATGATTCAACAGATTCAGTGGTTATGAGCGTCTCATTGGATGGTCCCGAAGTATACAGTTCTCTCTTTTCAGGGACGGTCTATGAGGAGTTCTTCATCGTCATCGATACGTGGGACAATTCCCACAGAGGGGATGCACCTGTCCAGGATAAAGTCGTTGTAGCCGACATATCGATCTCAACAGTCGAACGTTCAATTGTTTTACCAAACTGGACTGTTTCATTGGCATTCTTAGTATTCTTCATGGCCATAGTAATGGCACCACTTGTCGTAAACAAGCGATATATGAATGCTGGACTTGAACAAAATATAACTGAGGAGCAACAACTGATGCCTTCTTTGCAACAGAGTGCCTGAGTAGATTTATTCAATACTCAAGAAGCGTCCACGCATCTCGAAGGTCTCGTACGTTAATGAGGCCCTTGTCGCTGATACGATGTTCCATAGAGAGTGTTGCATAGACCATTGAGACACCCAAAACTGGTGCGTGGATTCGAGCCCAATCGCCGCCGCTGTTGATTGCCATGAGGCTGTATTCGTGCCCTTCTCCTTTCAAATCGATAGCAGCATCAACAATCTGTAAGGCATCGAGGTGTGAATGTGCAGTTGAGCAAAATTTCACCATGTCTGAAGCTTCACTTCTCTCACGAACGTAAGCAGCAATATCTTCTGAATTTGGAGTTCCATTGATGTCGTGTGATGAGTGAATGATCTTGCATCCTGCTTTCTTAGCGCTTTCATTCAAAGTATTGAATTCCCCTTCTTCGATCGAGGTTTCGATATCGATCCAGCTGACCTTTGAAGCGACTGCTTGCTTAAGCACCTCAATTCGTTCTTCTTCCGTACCTGGGAAAAAGCCACCTTCGCGTGCAGGCCGGTTGGTGAATATTACTGGAATTCCAATTGATTCTTTCAGTTTTTGAATTGAAGCCCCTGCGTCTAAGGAAGATGCATCGTTTATTGCCCATTCTGATTCAGGTGCCATGACTGATTTGGTTTCTCCGTCTTCTTGTACAACTTCTACAGGTGCTGGTTTAGAGAGGTAAAGTCTGTCGAAACGGATTTCGACGATGTCTGCACCTGCAGTAGAGGCTCGTGCGGCTTCGTCGACCATTGC
>CALBJF010000212.1 GCA_937892665.1 uncultured euryarchaeote
GATAGTGCGCTTGTATCGCCTGCATCTCTGTAAGATTAAGAGCGAGTAAACCATCAACAGAGAGGCGGATGAGTTCTTCATTCGCCACTTCTAGATCAATGATTGATGGGGATTGGCGTACAATTGTTGGCCTTTCTGGGAAAGTGATAAGTGAAGTTTTTCCTGTGGAAAGGTCGTCTCGTGTTACTAAAACTGCTCGCTCGATAAGTGGGTTATGGAGGGTTGAGGCAAGCCATGCACTGTCAACAGTCTCTGGAAGATTCGTAAACACATATGTGGTGTAGGTTGATATTGCTGCATTTACATCAGGGAAGAGTACTTGAAATCCGTCGTTTGCAGCAGCTCCAGGATTATCAGTAACACCTGGCTTGAACCCAACTGTTACACAAAGTGATGGTGCCTGAGGGAAGAAGATTGTATCATGAATAACTCCAGTATCAACTGCCCCAAATTCAATGATTGGGTCTGAAAAGATGTCTTGTACGCGAGGCGCAATTGATGATGCATCGTATTCACTACGGATGAGATATCCGCAGATACTACGAACGATACCGACATCGATTCCATGATCTGCAATAAGTTGCCGACGTACAACGTCTCCGCGTACATCGCGCATTCCTTCAGTTTGCAAAGGCGTGACTTCGATTCGAACATCGTGGACTGTCATTGCTTCCGACCCAAACAGAGTTCATCGCATACGCTCTTTGAACACTACGGCGGGCTTCACTGGGAAGAAAGAAGCGTTTTGAGGAAGTTACCTGTGAAACTATTGACTTCTTTTGCCACTTCTTCGGGCGTTCCGGAAGTAACAATTTGGCCCCCTCGGTCACCGCCTTCTGGACCTAGATCAATAACGTGATCACTGCATTTGACAACATCGAGATGGTGTTCAATAACAATCACTGTATGGCCTTTCGATCGTAATTCAAGAAGGACGTCGATGAGCATTTGAACATCACTAAATGCTAACCCTGTGGTTGGTTCATCAAGAATGTATACTGTATGCTTGTGTGGGGGTCTGCGTAATTCACTTGCAAGTTTCACTCGTTGTGCCTCACCGCCCGACAATGTTGTTGCTGGCTGACCAAGTCGGATGTAAGACAATCCAACTGAATGAAGCGTCTCGAGTGTCCGGTGGATTTTACGATGGTGTTCAAAGAATTTTACCGCTTCACCTACTGGCATTTGCAATACATCGTGAATGTTCTTTCCTTTCCATGTCACTTCAAGACATTCTCTTGTGTATCGCTTTCCATTACAGATATCGCATTCAATCCAAACATCGGGAAGGAAATTCATTTCTAATTTAATCGATCCTGCTCCAGAACATGCCTCACATCGTCCGCCTTTCACATTGAAACTGAAGGTTCCGGGGGTGTAACCTCGCTCTTTTGCCAAAGTTGTATTCGAGAAGAGTTTTCTAATTTCGTCAAAGACCTTGGTGTAGGTTGCTGCGTTTGAACGGGGAGTTCTACCAATAGGCGACTGGTCGATTATGATGGCTTTGTCAACATGTTCTAGACCTTTGATTTCTTTGTGTTTACCTGGGAGCTTTTCGCTGTTGTGAAGGTATCGTTGGAGGGATGGTGCTAAGATTCCAGAGATGAGAGAGGATTTACCCGAGCCTGAAACACCTGTCACAGATGTAAAACAACCCAATGGAATTTTAGCATCGATATTGCTTAGATTATTGTGTTCTGCCCCTTTGATTGTGAGCCATTTCTTTGAAGGTTTTTGCCTTTTATCTGGAACTTTTATTGAACGTCTTCCTGAAAGATATGCCCCCGTAACGGAATCTTTTGCTTTCATGACTTTGCTTGGTATTCCGTTTGCAACGATGTGGCCTCCCTCAAGACCTGCTCCAGGGCCTAAATCACAAATCCAATCTGCTTGACGTAATGTATCTTCATCGTGTTCAACGACAAGAAGGGTGTTGCCTAATGAAGTGAGTTCGCGTAATGTCTCTAATAGCCGTTCATTATCTCTTTGATGGAGTCCAATAGAGGGTTCATCGAGAACATACATGACACCGGTTAGCCTCGATCCTATTTGGGTCGCTAAACGTATACGTTGACTTTCTCCTCCAGATAGTGTGTTTGCTTTACGATCTAATGTTAGGTAGTCGAGCCCCACGCTATCGAGAAAGTTAAGTCTGTTTTCGATTTCCTTCAGAATCTCATTTCCGATGAAGAGTGCTCGGTCGTTGAGTGGCTCTAGAACGTCAGCATATTGTTCGGGTGGCCCGTCTGCTTCAGGATTGAAGGCTTTGATGAGTTGATATGCTTCATGAACTGAGCTACGGCTCACTTCTGGAAGGCGTATTCCGCCAACAGTTACGAAACGCGCTGCTGGGTTGAGTTTCTCTCCGTTACAGGCATGACAATCAAGATCCGTCATGCAGGCTATGAGTCGGTTTCTAGTACGATCAGAAGATGTTTCAGAATATGTTCGTTCGAGTCGAGAAATGATTCCATCCCAAGGCCGATTCATTTTGTAGACTGAGCCATTATCTGATTCAAAGTGGAAATGAATGATTGTTGAACCTGAGCCATGAAGTAAAATGTCTTTTGAATCTTCATCGAGGAGTCCAAATGGAACTGTCGTCGATATACCATAGTGTTCGCATACTTGCTGTAACAACTTCTTGTACCATCCAGGAGACATTGACTGACGCCATGGTAAAACGCATCCATTCGATACTGCAAGTGTATCATCGATGATCAGATCTGGATTGAATTGTCTCTGAATTCCAAGTCCTTGACAATCTGGACAGGCTCCTAATGGTGAATTGAATGAGAAAACCCGGGGTGATAATTCTGGCATAAACGCTCCATGTTCGGGACAGGCAAAGTCTTCTGACCATGAAACAGTGTCGCCTTCATTGTGTACTGGACGATTATTACCCTCGAGTTCTTCTGGTTTTGAAGGTGTGCGTAAACTGGTTACAGCAAGTGCGCCTCCACCCAGCCGTAATGCGTTTTCTACACTCTCTGTTGTTCGCTGACGGCGTTCCCTTGAGAGAATGAAACGATCAATTCGGACGTCAATGTCGTGGCGCATGTTCTTGTCAAGTGTGGGTGGTTTTTCGAAGTCAACTTCATGTCCGTTGACTCTACCTTGCATGTACCCTTGTTCAACAAATTGTCTGAATAATTCAGCATGTGTTCCTTTTCTGGCTCGAACAACTGGGCTCCAAACAGCGATGGTGTGTTGTTCATAATTCCAGAAAATGTCGTCAACGATTTCTTGTACTGTTCGCCTTGCTACTTCTTGACCACATTCTGGGCAGTGTGGCTTTCCAATACGTGCCCAGAGAAGGCGAAGATAATCTTGGATTTCCGTAACTGTTGCAACAGTTGATCTCGGATTGTGTGAGCCTTGTTTTTGATCGATTGAAATGGCGGGTGAAAGACCCTCAATTCCGTCGCAATCAGCTTTCTTCATTTGCCCAATGAATTGACGTGCATAAGATGAGAGAGATTCTACGTATCTTCGTTGACCTTCGGCATAGAGTGTGTCAAATGCTAAACTTGATTTTCCTGAACCTGAGACCCCGGAAATAACAACAAACTTCCCTCTTGGAAGTTTAACATCGATATCTTGTAGATTGTGTGTGCGAGCACCTCGCACCTCTATCCACTCGTGATTCACAGCCATAGGAACAAAGGTAGCGTGTTGTCAAGGGTTCTTCAATCCGTGGTTCCACGCCACATCATATTCCGATTCGAAACGAACTGGTTCATCGTCGAATGGATGAAGGAATTCAAGAGCGGTTGCATGGAGACAAATCCTTCCATGAAGATTGGTCTCAGCACCATGCATTCGATCGCCAACGACTGGTGTTCCGTGATCTGCTAAAGCGACGCGGATTTGGTGACGCCTACCTGTTTCAATCAGAACGTGGAGAAGTGTAGCAATATCGTTTGATTTCATCACTTGCCAGGAAGTTATAGCAATTTTACTATCTTTGGTCTTTGCTTCGGAAATATGCACTCTCAGTGTCTTATCTTCTACAAGATTGTGGGTTGCGCTTCCATCTTCTGCAAGGCCTTCAACAAGAGCAACATAATCACGATGAACTTGGCGTTCTGCGAATTGATCCTGAAGATATCGTTTTGAATTTTCATTTTTAGCAAATATCATAATGCCAGAGGTTGCCTTATCCAAACGATGGACGATGAAACACCATCCTCTTGGATTATCTGTTTTGCAATATTCAACGCATCTATTGTGAAGCGTGTGATGTTCAAGTTTATCCGTCGCAACTGAAAGGAGACCAGCAGGTTTTGAGACGACGAGAATATGTTCGTCCTCATGGATAATATCCAAATCGTGTTGTTTTGCTGAAACTTCTTGTTTCTCTTCTATGGTCATCTTTGGGCGTGGTAGAATTTCAATAATTTGACCCACAAGCACAATGTGTTTTGCTCTATAAATAACGCTTTCATCGACTTGAATACGTTGACTTGTGAGCATTTTACGTAAGACGTTGTTACTTGCTGATGGTTGCATTATTTTGAGATGGTCGAGTAACGCCCCTTCCTCTGAAACAGTTACTCGCATACATTCACCTCAGAGCAAGAGCACTTCAATCCATTCCCCAGTCTTACCAGATTGTCCTGGTTGAAGTAAAGTAAGGCCATCTGCAGAAGATAAACTATCGATGTTTCCTGACCCTTGGTGTTTTGGTTGTTCGGCAAGGAACCCTTCTTTGGTGGAGAGCAGTGTTACTCTTCGAAGGGTTAGGCAGTCATTTGTTGAACGCACATCAGTCAATAATTTGGCATGAACAATGCGATCGATTGGAAAAGTTGTTTGAAGTGAATCTCGGAGGTAAGGAGTGACAAGCATACGGAATACAACATGGCTACTGACTGGATTCCCTGGAAGTCCGAACATTGGAGTTTCATTCCAATGGCCGAAAAGTGGGGGTGAGCCGGGGCGGATACGTACTCTCCAGAAAGCGACATTACCTTCTTCTTCCATGAGTTTACGAACAAAGTCCCATTCGCCCATGGATACGCCACCAGAAGTGAGGAAGAGGTCGCACTCAGAGGAGGCTTTGTTAAATTGTCTTCGTAGATCATCTAGTGAATCGACCACGGAGGGGTATCGAATCGGTGTATGGCCAAGAGCTTTTACGAGGCCTGAAATACCGTATGAATTGGATTCATATATTTCTCCGAACGAAAGAGTTTCGCCGGGAGATTTGAGTTCATCGCCAGTAGATATTATTCCTATCTTGAGTTTTTTAGCGACTGGAATTTGATCGTACCCCATTGTAGCACACATTGAGATCGATTGGGGAGAAAGGTAACTTCCTTCTTTCAAACCAACAACTCCTTTCTTGATATTCTCGCCGCAGCGACGAATAAAATTTGGTTTTGAAGGTTGATTGAGCGTGACTAAACCACCCTCAACAGTACATGCTTCAATTGGGATAATTGCATCTGCTCCTTTTGGTAATGGAGCCCCGGTCATAATTTGAACTGCTTCACCATGCGAAATCGAGATTGAATCTTCTGATGCTGCAGCCTGTGATGTCGCCACAACTGAGAGAGTTGTTGGTGCTGTATTTGTATCCTCGAAACGTACCGCAAAGCCATCCATGGCAGAATTATCAAATGGAGGATCGCTAACCTTCGAGGTCAAATCTGTGGCAAGTATTCGGCCATGGGCTTCGTCTAGAGACACAAGTTCTGTTTCAATGTTGAGTGGGTACTTGTTTGCAACATTTATCGCTTCTTCAAGTGAAATGTAGTAT
>CALBJF010000213.1 GCA_937892665.1 uncultured euryarchaeote
CCAGCAACGGCAAATCTGGCCATTCTTCTCGATAGAATTGGGGATGAAGTTGGAGCTGCTGCAATGGCCCGTAGAGGGTTAGAATTTTTCCCAGGCCATCCAAGTCTTACCGATGTCCTATCCCGTTCAAAAAATGCTTCAGTAGAAGAAGTACCTGAAGCCATTGAATCAACAATTACAAAGGCCACCCACCATGAATCAACACTCGTTAACGTCATGGCAGGTTCAGGAATCACAGATTCAGAAGCAATCTTGATGGAAGCTACCCATCATGATATCGATGGTGATGGACATCTCGACAAAGATGAACTTCAAAGTGCTGCTGATGTCGTCGCCGCAACTCAACAAATTGAAACTGTTATTCAGGAAACAATAGAGAGTGAAATTGAAAACGCCCCAATTGTTGAAGAGATTAATCTTGAAAAACTAACCGCAGAAGCAACAGATATGATTCGTCAAGGAGAACCGAAGAAGGCGTTGGCACTACTCAAACCTCATCTCAAAACCATTGGGGCTCACCATGCCGGGGCGTGGAGGATTGCGGGCGGTGCTATGGCACGTATGGATTTGGATTCACATGCAATCGCAGCACTCGAACATGCGACACGGTTAGATGAATCCGTAGCGAGTGGATGGTACAATCTTGGTACACTCTATGCAAGGAATGACCAGTCAAAAGAAGCCATACAAGCATTTGAGAATACAATAGAACTCGATAAACGACATCTAAAGGCTCGTATGAAACTAATTGAATATGCAAAGGAATCTGGAAGAGTTGGAGATGTATTATCTCATGGAATGGCCTTTTTGGAAGTTCAGGATGATGCTGATTTGCGCAATGAAATCATTGAACATCTTCTCACCTGCGGGGAAGAAGAAGTAGACGTTCTGGAAAATATTACAGGGATTCCTCCGACAATGCCAGAGGCTCCTCAATTAGCACAATATGCTCTTGATCTCTTAGCACCTGGTGCTTCTGAACAAAGATCACGTGCATTGACCCTAAAAGGAGATAATATCGAATCTGTAAAGATTTGGAAGGAACTCATCCAAACAGACAAGGAAAATCCAAAACTCTGGAAAGGACTTGCACGTTCACTCGAAGCGGCAGGAGATTTAGCAACTGCACAACGTTGTCATTCAAAGGCGAATGAATTGGAAACAGGAACACAACCACCCCCAATGACAGTACCTGAGCCACAACAGCAACTTCAACAACCCGAACCCATTTCTCAACCGCCTTCTCAACCGGATCCATATGTTACAGACGAACAGAGATCTGTAGCAAATGACGTGCTACTCACGCCGATACAACCGAGAATTCAGCAAGCCACAGAAGAACCTCAAATTGAAGTAGATTTGGCAAAGGCTGCACTTGATGCAACGGCCATAATTGCATCATCAACTCAAATGAATGTAGGTTCTAGTTCTGTCTCCAATCAAGATATCTCTTGGTATAATCAAGGAGTACAATTGATTGAAGACGGAAAATTCAGAGAGGCACTTTCAAGTTTTGATCGTGCCTTACCATCTTTTGCAAATGATAATGAAATGGTCATTCGAATATTGAACGGAAGAGGAAATGCCTACTACTTCATGGAAGAGTATCCAGCATGCGTTGAATCATATCATAAAGCAATGATGATTGACCCATCGAACGTTCGTGGACAAACACTCTACAACATGGGGACTGCCTATGCGGAGATGGAGCGCTTCCCAGATGCCATTAAGTGCTATGAGCAGGCAATGCCACGAGGTTTGTCTACTGAAGAAACAAGCAGAGCTAAAGAACAAATTCGACGTTGTACAATCCTTGAAAAAGAGAGACAAAAGAAGATTTCTAGAAGTTGAATTAGAAGTCAGGTTCATATTCCACCGATACGTGGGGGTGACATGGACTGTGGAACTTGCGAGACTGCACCTGCTATCGAAGTCATCAAACCAACGATTGTAGATGTCGATCTAACTATCACTGAAAAAGCGATTGATATGCTCACTGAGGCTTTTGGCGATGACCGTAGTCATGCTTTACTCGTTGGCGTTCTATCAGGTGGATGTTCGGGATACATGTATGATTTACAAATCGTCGAAACCACTGACATCGATTGTCAAGAAGTTGTAATCTCAGGATTTAGAGTACTCGTTCCAAACGCCTCCTCTCATTTGCTTGACGGAATTGAAGTGGATTATGTTGACAGATTAATGGGCGGTGGATTCAAGATTAACAATCCAAACGCATCCAGTTCCTGTGGCTGTGGCGAATCCTTTGCTTGAGGATCCCTCATGAGAGTGTTTCAGCTTGATTCGTACGTCTTACTCCTGTCAGGAAAAGATTGTTTGAAATTCTTAGATGGACTTTCCACCAACAAAGTCGATGCTACATGTACGACTGTGTTTACGAAGTCCAATGCCAAAATCATCGATATGGTCGAGGTGATATGTGTTGGAGATAATGTGGCTATAGTCGGCCACAATCAATACAAAGAGGAATTACTCGAGCATCTCAATTCTCGAGTTTTGCAGCAAGATGTTTCAATGAGAGATATCTCTGAATTTAACAATGTGTACATTTCATTCGATGAATATCCAGTTGCGAGTGATATTACCGTTGTA
>CALBJF010000214.1 GCA_937892665.1 uncultured euryarchaeote
AATGATCTTTCCGTCTTTGAATCGCATGAACGACATGACTGCTTCTGAGTCGGAATCGTTTGCAAAGTGGACAATAGAATGAGCAACGCCAACTTCATCGTTTTCGAACAGGATTCTTTGATTTTCAGATTGTGGAGTGCTTCCGCCGCCGACAAATCCCATAATATCGGATTTACTCATGGTGATTCCACCGACGTGTGGATTGAAGACACAATCATCGTGAATGAGTTCTCCAAGTGCTTTGACATCTGCGTTATCCCAGGCTTCGTTGTATGCTTTTATGATTGACATTGCCCTTGCTAATCTAGCCAATTTCTTAAACCCGTCGAACATTGATTCTGTAGTTCTTGAGGCTACGTCCTATTTGAGACACAGGGTGGCCTTTATACAAATTGATTGTAACACTCAGTAAGTCCATCTTTGCAACTTGAGCCCAATAGAGGTATTCGATAGCCATGCATTCGTAATCGCTAGTAACATCGTCGTAATGGTACCGTGCATTTTCAGGGTATTCTTCAGGTTGGTCAATCTTGATATACACTATCTCTATGTTCAAGCATGGTCGGTGAGGTCTCAGAGGACGGTAATTGGATTTGGAACGGGGATGAATGGGCCCCAAATACATCTGATCCCGCCTCCCAAATCGAGGTATCTGTACCTTCTATAGAGGAGCCAAAAATCCCTGTCCCGCATCAAGGGCAACCTCTTCCAGGAAACCAAATGCCTCTTCCAGCATTGGATCCGAACTTCCAACTCCTCCAGGCTGTTCCTCAGGAAAGTCAAGTGCCGACAGTAATGCGAGCACTCTCCGGAGTGATTTCGATTTTGATGTCAATCGTACTGTTGTTGTTTATCATTGGATTGGTGATTGGCGTGAACTCTGACAACATCCAATCTCTGGAAGAGGAGAATACATCTGGAGCCGATACATTCGCAGATGCCATCGGACTTGTCCAAATTCTTACCTTTCTCTCGGTTGGAATTATTTTAGGAATCTTAGTCATATCAGTACTATCATTCACAGGTAAAGCGAAGTGGTGGTGGCTATCTGCAGCGATTATAGTTCTCTCTTTACTGTTTACCATTACTGCATTTTACATTTCAGGCGCATCGAATGATTACAATGATACCTGTGACACTGAGCTCTACGATTGCAGTGATTTAACCGATGAAACGATGTTCGATCAGGATGCAATGCTCTCCGGGTTTTGCAGTTTATTTGCGCTCCTTTTGGTTGGGATTTTCTCCTTAATTCAGCGAAGTGCATCTATGGATAAATCTCAAACTGAGCCCGTACATTTGAGTGGTGTTGAAGCAAAACAATCAATGAACAAGATGCTTGTTATAGGGATAATCCTAGTTCTGATCGGAGCCGGAGTTGCATTATCATTCAATCTATCTGGTGATGGGGAAAGTGCACCAGAGCCAGATGAATACTTTTCTTTCAATGTAGTCGATGCATGGGATGCGGAACCGATGGATGACGGAGGAGACAATGCCTTGATCGTGGTTCGAATGGTCGATACGAATGGACCTCTCCAACACTACGAAATGGTCGAGGTTTTGATGGAGATGTCCGACGGAACGCCAGCGCATTGCTATTGGAGTGGGCTTGTCCGAGATTCATCGTGTGAGTTCGATGAACTTGATTCTGATGGCGACATGCGGTTCGGAATTGGCGATGGATTGCTCGTTTATGAAAAAGGTCAAGATCTTTGCAGCGGCGGAACAGAATCAATCCCAGAAGGTTGTGAAATCGATCTTTATGTTCGTATTGGTAATGCCATGGGAGATTGGTCGTATACGTCTGAGACGATGACAGGATATGCTGACCCAGTTGACGAGGAGTAGAAGATTTACACTCATCTCAATGAATTGTTTCATGTGGTGTATCCGAATACCCATTGCTCAGGTATTGACAAATCAAAGGGCTTGCAGTGGGTCTTGTCAGACGCTAGCCTTTATGCAAATTGATTGTAAGAATTTCCCAATACCTTCATTCAGGATTATACTGCCCATCAGGCGCAATTTGAGGCAGCATATACTGTGGGTCGGTAACTAGAGCATAGATTAGCACATCCATACTTTCCAACAATTCCTTCGAGCATGGCTTCCATTCATCATCAATGCCTTCGCAAGTTGCAGTATCATTCAGTAAATCCATATTTGCTACTTGAGCCCAATAGAGGTATTCGATAGCCATGCATTCGTAATCGCAAGTGACATCGTCGTAATGGTACCATGCATCCTCAGGATAATCTCCAGGGTGCTCAATGAATTGGCCACCTCTTGCTTCGTCCATTGCATCACTTAGCAAGGATGAATTAGGTTGTAAACCAAAAGCATCACCGTACAAATGAACATGGCCGATATGGTTGATAGTGTGCATTATCTCCTCGACGGTTGCGTCTGAGCCCCATAGTCCTGGATTTTCAGGATTCACTTCATTTGCAAATAATACTGCACTCACACCATTACCATTGTAATTCTCCATGAAATCCAAAAGAGCAGGAGATTCATCAGTTTCTTCAGAATTGAACATCGGAACAAGAGCATTCATGTTTTGCAGCCTTAACAGCAAGGCTTGGTCATCAGCAACCCCATCTTCGTCATTGTCTAGCAATTCTGCTAAAACATCAGCTGCGTGTAGCACCTGTTCGTCACTAAGTCCTGATTCAGCATATACGCCTAATCCAAACACTTCGACATATTTGGTGAAGCAAGCCATTCCAGATTGATCAACGTGAGGGTTTTCTTGGATTGAGAATATGGATGAGTTTGTTGTTTCAGCAGGAGTTTCAGATCCACTTTCACCACACTCTACCGGCTCAGGTTGATTTGTTCCGTTTATGTAACCTAATCCTCCACCTGAAATATTGAATTCTGTTGAAATGTTAAACGACTCCTTTCCGTAGTCTTGGGCATTTGTGTCAACCCAATTCTGGGCGTAGTCCAAAGCATTCGTAGACGAGAAATAATCCTCCAATTCAAAGACAACACCTTCGTAGGTTTGGTCAGCATAATTATCTAAGAAACAACCAACTGAAAGCCCATATTTTAGTTCATACTCTGCAATGAAGGAGTATATTGCTGCCTTGAAAGCATCTTCAGGCCAAATCAGTCCACAACTGGGTGTATCTCCCATATCATCTTGACCCCATA
>CALBJF010000215.1 GCA_937892665.1 uncultured euryarchaeote
AAGGTGACCGGTTCGAAGCCAAGAATCGAGCAAACGACTCGCAAAGAGAAGTGCCTCCTCTTTGGTTTCTGGCCATTCTCTTTGCAACAAATGGAGGATAGAGGCCAAGTCTTTCTCCTGATTCGGAATCACCATTCGCTTCCAAATCAACTCTTCAAATCGAGCAGTTGAAATACCCTCTGTTGAAAGGGAAGGGAGGCAAAATTCAGATAACGCTTGAGAACGTTGAGTTGCATTCATATCAGTCCATAACGTTGTTAATTTTTTGAGCCGCCTTGCAGAGAGACCAGGAATCATATCGATACTCGGCTGTCTAATTTCAGGAAGTGGAACAATCTGGATTGTGCCTTCATCTCTAAGAAAATCTCTCACTAAGGTATGAATCGGATCAATCGTAGTATCAAGGCCTTCCATTAGCCATTGCCCTGCACCGACATAGGGACGGAAACTCGTCGTTTTACTTCCAGTTGGTGAAATCATAGATGCAAGAGCAGAGGATTGTATAACCACATCAACAGTCCCCCTTTTTTTCTGATCAGAATGGGGGAATTGAACTTCAACTTCCTTGGGTTTCAGAATCAGAATATTTTCTGAATTTGCAACATCTGTTTTCCCAAATGAATCAATGAATACGATTTTGGTTCCATTGTATTTTGGAACAATGTTTTGTTCATCCCTTGGGACGTGTTTCATAGGTTGTAGAAAACGACGAGAATATGAGATTCCTGCATCGAGTAGAGCTGCCTCGAGGAAACCTAGTGCAAGTAGACTTTCTAAATCAGCAGATGCTGCTAGAACCAACGGTCCATTTGAAATGAATTGAGATGCTTTGACAATATCTTCTTTCAACGGAGAAAGAAATGAAGTCTGGAGTAAATCGTGCATGTCTGACCCAACGGAGCCTCAGGCCCGTCACACATGAATGCTCCCTATCACTCGACGATAAGTCTGAGTTGGTCACGCTTGTAGCGCCAGTCTGAGTCTAAACGACCCTCAGCCTTGTAGTAGTTTCCTAATCGACGAATCTTCGCTTCGGTTAATTCAAGAGAACGCTTGTTGTGTAGATCTCTGCTGTTTGTCGTAAGATGTTCGATGAGGGCAACTGCTTGACGCATGAGGTTCATCAAATCTTCAGGGTAGGTTCCGCTTTCGTCGTTCTCGCTGAGAACAGCACCGATGCGCTTTCCGAGAACTAATCGGACATTTGGAACAGCGTGCTTATCACGCAGAATTGTTCCTATTTGTGCAGTGGACATACCGTCCTTGGAATATTGAAGAATGAGGGACTCAATGTCCTTAACGTCTTTATTAGACCAGTCAGGAGCTTCAGTCATGAAAGGCTTCGATGAGCCACTTTTTCCTCTCTTAGATGCGTACATACGTGCCATATCAACTACTCCGAGCAGCCTTCCGACCTGCTCTCCCTTCTTAATCACATCGCTGAATGAAACTAAATTCGTTGATGCATTTTCGCCAAACGACCAGGAGTACCCGACCATTCCCATCCAGGAGCAATGCTTCTTGCAAGACCAATGGCTACATCATTTTGCATAACAATCAAATCTTGCCCCATGAGTATTCCAGACTCAAAAGATTTCACAATCCCATAATGCAAATCACCTTTCCATTTGACATCATCAACAAGATGAACACGAGGAAGTGCTGAGCAGGTATCGAGGTATTTCACTGCCTCTTTGCTGAACGAGAATCCAGCTCGTTCAAAGGACCAAAGAGCGATTTGTTTACCGTCGCGTTCAATCTTCCATCGAGGCGGTTTACCACGTACTCTGCAATCATTGAGCCAATCATCAGATTTGTGAAGATATCGAGAGATGCTCATGAATCGATCGAGATTAACTCTCTCGCCTTTCCTTCGATGGATACGAAGTTCTTCCTTCGCAGTTTGGACTGCTTCAGTTAATCGTTGTAGAGCAGTTCTAGAACCCGAACTTTCGCCTTGTCTTGTATCGATGATATCGAATCCCTCAATTTCGATGATCATTCCGCTGTGATTAATGATACGATCGTAATCATGTCGGTCCACGAGATTACGAACCATCGATTCAATTCGATGGAGTTCATCACGAGACCAGTCACCTGTCACTGGTATATCGTAAAAGGCTGCAGGCCAAACATCTTCAAGATCCCTCGGAACAAGTCCAAGTGGTGATGTGACCATTACCTCATGACAGGCGTTAGTGCCGAGAGCTTGGATAAATTTACGGTGGGATTTAGACAGACGATACGGCTTTCTTGCCGAGCATGGAAGCAGGACAAGGACATTATCCAACTTTTCAGGTACTTGATAGGTATTGGAGATGAAATCCACCCACTGCTCAACAGATGAATCTTGATGACTCGTTGTACTAAGGTAATCGATACGGTTAACACCTAAGGGATGAATTCGCATCACATTGTCTGATGATTTCATCATCTTATCGAAGAAACGCATATGCTCGACAAGTTTTGGGCTGTTCAGACTTTGTTGTTCTGCAAGTGTTCGCAGAGTCCCAGAGGAGATTGCAGAGCGAACTGTTCGCAATGATTGATCGTAATGATTGACTGCAACAGCAGGAGAGCATTCTTCTCCGTCTAACGGTGCACGTGGACCGAAGGCTGTGAGGAGATGGCCCGAGGCGACTGCAAACCCTGAACGTGAAAAATCAAAGATATCAACACCAAACCAGGCCAGGACTGCAGCGTTGTCAGGGCCACCCAAACCGGGTGTCCAAAGAAGTGAACCTGGGAATTTGTTCTTG
>CALBJF010000216.1 GCA_937892665.1 uncultured euryarchaeote
CATCCATGTCATTCAGTTGAGCTAGAACAGTATCCAACCGAAGGGAATCTAGCTGCAGCATGGCTCACTAAGATTGACCTAGGTAATTCACTTGAAGGAAAACACGTTCTTGACCTGGGTGCTGGGAATGGCGTCCTTGGCATTGGCGCTGCATTTCTAGGAGCAAAGCAAGTTACGATGGTGGAATGCGACAAGACAGCACTTGACGTGATCGATGAGAATATCGCTGAAGTCGAAGGAGATGAATTCTTGAAAACAATTCATCATCGTGTTGATGGCACTGCTATTGAACTTGATTCCCCTGTTGACATTGCAATTATGAATCCTCCATGGGGAGTTCAGACCAAGCATGCAGATAGGCCTTTTTTTGAGACATTGTTTGCTATGAACATCCCCTTAATTCATTTTATCCATAGTATTGAGGCAGAACATTTGGGAACACTTGCAAAATCAAATGGGTACGCACTGCATTCAATTTATCAGACCGATTTCCGATTACCTGCCGCCTATAGGCATCACAAGCAACGACAGGGTTCAACTCGCATTCGATGCTATCGTCTTGAGCGTTTGAAGTGAAGTCAGGTCATGTGATGGGTTGAAAAGGGGGCGAGCCTCGCAATAAACCAGCACAAGGCTTCGCATCAGCGAGGAAACCGTGCTACGAGATGATTAAAATGACGACGAGCCTCGTCACCCCAGGGACAAAAGTAGCAAACGTCGGCGACGTAGAAGCTGGCGAAGGAACAATGGTTATCGACGATTCTATCGTATCAACAACCGTTGGCCAAATGAACATCAATGACGGCGTAATTAGCGTACAAGCTGGAAAAGAGATTGTGGACATGGCCATTGGCGATACTGTCATTTGCCAATTTGAAAAACTTCAAGAAAAGGGTGGAGAAGCCCGAATCCTTGTCGTCGAAGGTAAAAAAGGCTCTATCCTTCCAAGTCAATTGCAAGGTCATTTCCACGTTACTCGTCTTGCCGATCGATTTCTCCACACCGTTGCCGACGCTGTTCGTCGCAGAGATGTGGCTCGAGCTGTTGTTACTGAGGTAACTCCAGTTGTTCGCATCGATTTTAGAGAACGTGATGATTGTGGAATTCTTCATGCTATTTGCCCTTCCTGCGGAGATACACTCGTTGCAGAAGTCAACGGTGATTGGAATGTCGCTTGTCCTTCTTGCAAATACCAGAGTTATCGTGCATTAGCAGATAACTTTGGAGCCGGTTGGGCAGAACTTGAGCAAGGTGCATCAGCACTCAACCTATCTGGAAAGCGATGGGGAAGAGAGGCTGAAGCACTCTTTGCCCACGGGCCATCAGGCCGTGCAACATACATTGCTGCAGACGTACGAGAAGATGGACGAGAGCGTACATATTTCCGATTTGAAGGACAAGGCGGTGGCCAAGGACGCCGACAAAAGGCAGCACCAGGATGTCGCCTATTTGTTGGAGGCCTTCCTCGAGAAGTCGATACTGAAAAACTCAGAGAGATGTTCGGTAAGCATGGAGACATGACTGATTGTATTGTTATGACCGATGATTCTGGGGCTTCCAGAGGATTTGGATTTGTCACATTCACTGCTAAGCCACAAGCTGAAGCAGCTATCTCTGCGCTCGACGGACAAAAGATCAATGGCCGAAGAATCGGTGTTCGTGATGCGGATAACAAAGAAAAGAAAACCTCTGGGCCTCCAAAGGGACTCAAACTCTATGTTGGAAACCTACCATTCGATGCTGATGAAAAGGTAGTCACTGAATTCTTTGGCGACAATGCAACCATCAACGAAGTTGCTATCGCTACGGACAAAGCTGGCAAACCGAAAGGATTTGCATTCGTCTTTGTATCCGAGAAAGACAATGGTGAAGAAATTGTCAAAGCCCTCAATGGTACTGAACTCAAGGGTCGAAGAGTCAAGGTCGATATTTCTCAGAGTGGCGGCAAGAAGCGCTCCAAAGGCGGTGGCGGCGATGGTAACAAAGATGGAAAATCATCTCGAGAACTCCGAGCAATGGCTGAAGAAGAAGGCAGTCCAAAGAAGCGCCGTCCACGACGTCGTGACTGAATTTAACCAGTAACATCCCCTGATAGAGACATAAGGCTATGAGGCATAAGCCGTAGCCAACTCATGGTTGAGAGCAAAGACCCATATTGGCTTGTTCTCGATGGATATGAAGACGAGCCGGCGGCGTTTGGAGTGCCTCCATATGTTGGTTTTCACGTTCGCTACATTTGTGGCGTATTGGAGCAACATCAACTCAATTATCAGTACATTACGATCGATCAGTGGAGACAATCTCAAGATAAAATGGACATGTTAGCGGAATCGAATCTGCTAGGAGTCATCTGCCTTGCTGGCGCTGTCGTTCCCGGAAGGTATCTACGGGGAACACCAATTTCACAACGTGAATCGACTGAATTCATTCGACAATTACCTCATGGAATACCTGCACTGTTCGGTGGATGGGCAGTACGCGGTTGGAAACAACAGGGATGGTTCCCCCTCCGGAGTAACCTTTTCTTAGCAGTTCAAGATACGGATGCAACGCTCAATACATTCCTTT
>CALBJF010000217.1 GCA_937892665.1 uncultured euryarchaeote
ATGACGATGATTCTCGAAATATGGGCTTCTTGGCTACTTCCTCGTTCAGATTCATGACCTGCTGGAGCAGTGTCGCCATCTTCAATCTTAGAGAAGGTTGAGTCAAAGGCATCGAGTGATGTTCTGCTTGCAAGCGTATCGCTCGAGTTTTTACCACCGGGGCGGAGGAAGCTTTCGAATGCAGCCATTGCTCCAGCTGTTCGAGCAAGATCCTTTGCTTGAAGAACGTGAACGGTGGAACGCCAGGAAGGGCCCAGAACTTGACGGACAATGAGGCGCCAAGTCGCGGTCTTGCCTACACCAGACGGGCCTGAGATGAGGAGATGTGGGGGGTTCGCTTGCAACGCTACGTGTTGAATCGTATCGATCTGGCTTGCTTCGAGAGCAAGTTCAGAAAATGTACGAGGCGAATACGCCTCCAACCAACTCGCCATGAATATCAAACAACGACAAGGGTCTTTGACCCTTTGCGTGAACTCATTCGGCCTTGAGTGTCTTCTTCTTTCGGTCGCCACTGCTTCGGCGGAGCTTCATGAAGATCTTTGAACCACAGTGACTGCAATGGATTCCATTGCGTTCGCGGTCAAAGCTTTCGTGTGTTCCACAGAGGGCGCACTTGTAATCTACAAGTTCTGACATGAATCATCCGACCTACCCATTGGTTTTGAATCTGTCCGTTCGCGTTAGGTATGCTCAAACTAGGTTAATTCCACCAACAAGTGGCTTCGTAAGGCGAATTTCAGCTGCTTGGCTCAAATCCATTTCTCGAACTGCTGCCGCACCGACCATTTGACCGTCTACGAACAACCAGTTGCTTCCACTTTCGGTTTCACAGGCCAATTCAGTTTGGGACATCTGAGCAACAGAGTGCCCGGTTGAATCTGTGATTTGAACAGCGAAGGTTGCTTCGTCTGATCCACCAACAATGGATGGAACCATTCTCAAAACATTGTCTTGAGTGATGGATGTGTTTTCAAGGGTGCTTGCATCGACCATTTGGCCGTCAACAAACAACCAGTTTCCTTGGTTTTGTGACAATTCGCCAACAATCTCTTCCTTGCTCATCATAAGTTCTTGATCCCCGGTTTGGTTTGCAATGAACACTTTGAATGTCTCACTTCCACCAACCATTCCAGGGTTGATTCTGATTTCGGTTGAGTTGTTGAGCTCGATGGTCTCAAGTTCTTCAACACTGACCATTTGAGAGTCAACAAAGACCCATGTGTTATCGTTTGTTGATATCATATCGATGATACCTTGTCGAGTCATGACCTCTTGCTCATGACCGCCTTCTCTTGCTACGTGTACTGTGTATGTTTTGTCCAACATTGTAGTTCCTCACAACTACTCAACTTCAACAGTATATGAAGTCGCGACGATTCGGCAAGTTCATGGATGTTCTCGGCACGAATCGAAACATGAGCAAAGCGGATGCCCTTGTCATTGATGTTGTTGATAATGGCGGTCAATGGACACATCGTGAATGGCGGATGTTGCGTTATCTCAAAGTCGATACGAAAATTATCCCTAACGACACGCCTGTTGAGGACATGAGAGAACTTGACGGTTTGATTCTATCAGGCGGCGCTGCACGCGTTGGGCTCACCGGGGAATTAGGAAACTGTGCAGAGTATCTAAAATTGAACATCCCAATTCTCGGTATTTGCGCAGGACATCAATTCATGGCCCGCTTCTATGGAGGAGATGCAAGAGAATCTCCAGAACCTGAATTTGGAGCAATGGAAATCGAACTCCACGACGGTGGCGGGAAAATCTTCGCAGGGACAAATATGGAACAAACAGTTTGGGAATCGCATAATGATGAGGTTCACGAGGTTCCAGAAAATTTCTTCATTACAGCAAGCAGCCCATCATGTAAGGTACAAGGCATGGAGAACAAAGAAGGAGATCGTTTTGGTTTGCAATTCCATCCCGAAGTCAATGACTCAGAATTTGGAAAAGAAATGTTTGAAAATTTCGTTCAGGTTTGCAGAGATCGCAAAGAATGATCAGAACTTCAGATTCGCCTGTCTGGCAAGAAGAAGGATTTGCATAGAATGTTCGAGCATGGCAGCGTTAGCCATTGCCTGGTCTAAGTTCGCACCAACTGCATAAGCACCGTGCCCTCGGACAACAACGCATCGTAGGCCTCCTTGATTCAGCGCCTCTGCGACTTGACGGAGGAA
>CALBJF010000218.1 GCA_937892665.1 uncultured euryarchaeote
GCACTTCATCAAACGCAACTGGTGTTTTAGAATGGGCGTTTGAACGAGCAGGTCCGAAGGGAGCTGTGCTTTTTTTCCCTGACCAACATCTTGGCAGAAATACTGGGCTTTCGATGGGTATTGATGAATCTCAAATGCCTACATGGACACCAGGTGATGGTGCAAGTTCGGACCTCTCATTGGCTCGAATTATTCTGTGGCATGGATTCTGTTCAGTGCATAAGCGATTCAAGCCCTCACAAATTGCAGATTTCCGTCAACGCCATCCAGATGGTGTTGTTGTTGTCCATCCTGAATGTCCAAAAGAAACCGTTGAGGTTTCTGATGCCAATGGCTCTACTCAATACATTCTGAACTATGTGGCCGATCTTGAAAAAGGAGCCAAAGTGGCTGTTGGAACTGAGATTAACATGGTTGCTCGTCTGGCAGACCAACATCCTGACAAGCACATCGAGTGTCTCGATCCAGAGATTTGCCCTTGCTCAACAATGTATATGATTCATCCAGCGTATCTTATGGACTTGTTGGAGAGATTGGTTGATGGAGAAATTCACAATCAAATCAGTGTGTCACAAGACGTACAAGAAGGGTCGCTTCTCGCCCTTGAGCGGATGCTAGATATCCTTGCTTAATCATTCAGCAAGTCTGCGAAGTTCCTCAACGCTTCGAATTTCTGCAAGATAGATCTGCTCGATAGCATCGTACAAATCAGCATCCCCTTCTTCTTCGATTATTGAAATTAATTCACCATAGACCTCAGCCGCTTTTGTTTCTGTGATCAGGGATTCTGCAAGCATTTCGAGGTAGGATGTTGTATGGCGAATCGAGGTGGGATTTCGCTCAGTGACAGCAACACCGCCAAGTTTTACAATCGCAGAGCGGACAATGTTTGAGTGCGTCATCGATTCAGTTGCTTCGGTGGCAAAGTGGGGCTCCAATTGAAGTCTGTGTATACCTCGGATGTATGCGGCATAGTGCGCATACATGCTTATCGCTCGTAATTCCCAACCAAGGGCTTGGTTCAACTTTTCAATCAGCACTGAAGTGGACATCTATGGTGTCCTCACGCTTCTTCTTCTTAAAGGTCAGGATGAGGCTGAAATTACTGTGCTGAGTCTCCACCCAATCAAGGCCATTAGTGGGCAGAGAACCATTGTTAATCCTACGTAAGTGAAGGCTAAACCGCTTTGCTGTTCATCGAACATACGGATTGTTTCAACTGAAAAGGTTGACATTGTGGTCAAGCCTCCAAGAAGACCTGTTCCAAGGAGAAGGGCTACGTTTTGAGAAACGACATGTTCTGCAAGAGCAACAGCAATCGCACCAAGTAAAAGGGAACCTACGAGGTTAACGACAAATGTGGCCCATGGAAAACCATCGGTTGCAAGCAATTCTGAAGTCAAGTAACGCATTGCTGCTCCAATTCCTCCACCTAGAGCGACCAATCCAATCTGTTGCAGCACAGATGAACCTAAGGCCTGCCCCACTTCAACATCGTGCCTGATTCAATCCGAAAAGCCATGAATTGGGGGTGATGTGGCAAGGCCATGCGCACCGTATGGTTCATGACCGGAAACTCTGGAAAGGTACGAGAAGCAAAGCATGCTTTGCAACCACTTGGCTTTGCCGTAGTCCAATTACAGGTTGAAGGTGTGGAGATAAGTGAACCTCAAGCCGATGATTTGGAAGACGTGGCTCGGTCAAAGATAGAGCAAGCGATTCCACATCTTCCTTCACCAGATGATGCTTTGCTCGTTGAAGACGCTGGATTATTCGTTGATTCCTTGGATGGATTCCCTGGCGTCTATTCTGCTTATGCCCTGAAAACAATAGGCTTCGATGGATTACTAAATCTTCTCAAAGATTCAACTCAACGCAGTGGAGCCTTCCATGCTGTAGCAGCCTTATGGTTGGATGGAGAAGTTCATGTTTCCCGAGGTATTTGCAACGGGGATATTGCAATGCACGCAAGCGGTAATGCTGGCTTTGGATTCGATCCTGTGTTCGTTCCACATCCAATACAACACGATGGAATAGAATATTCTACAGATGGAAAAACGTTCGCTGATGTTGACCTCACTGAGAAGGAAATGTTTAGCCATAGAAGAAAAGCATTGGATGGTTTGATTCAAATTCTGAACGAATCAAAGCCGGCATCATCGTCTTAAGCACGAAGCGACTGGAGTGATTGATAGGCATGGGATTCCTTCGCAATACAATCGCATTTGCGTTTGTGGCAGTATTGGTTTTCTATCTCGCGATGGCGGGAGAGTTGGCCGAACAAGAACAATATGCGACAATTGGTGTCATGCTTGTTCTTGGTTTTACATTCATTTTCTCGGGGCAACCTAAGTTTGACATGCCTGAAACCAAGCAAGTTCAATCAAAGCTACCAACTGTTGCAAAAGAAACAGCGACCTCAGAATCTGAAGTAGAAGAATCAGATTCGGTCGTAGAAGCACCCCTCCCTGACAAAATGACGCTCAAGGAGCGGAAAGCTGCGAAGATACGTGCAGCCCAAGATGCTCAACGAGCTGCAATGGCTACAACCAGCGATAAGATCGAAGTTGAACTCCCAATCGTAACAGTTGAGGCAGTTCACGTGGCTGATGAATACGTCGTTGAGGTGAGTCCAGAATCAGTTGAGGAAGCAGATATTCAAGCTACAGTTGCTGAGAGAGCATCAAGGCATAGTGAGATTCGACAACGAATCGAAACGCGTCGTCGTTCTCAGATGGCCGACATTAGAGCCTCGAGTGCACGAATGTGGGAAGAACACGCAGTCCGAGAAGACCTCGTAGAGATTCTCCAACAAGAGGGGCATGGATTAGCAGTTCTCGATGAACCTGCCCAACCCGAAGCAGGGCATATCTATGGCGCAACATTCATTCGTATCGATGATCAACGTGTTCTCAAATACCGATCTCCGCTTGATTCTGGCTTTGAAGCGGTTATTACAACTGAAAAGGTATTAGAAAACGACCCACTTGAACTCCCTCCATTGATCGGAGCAGACGGTAACCCGTTGCCACTCCCTCTTCCGGGGCCTTCGGGCGCCCTTGCAGCATTGAAAGAAGAAATGAATGAGTGAAGGAGTTTGCCTCATGCATTCTCAATATAATGATTCTACCAGACAAAGGAATCTTGCATTACTTGGATTAATTCTCGTTGGCATTGCACCAACTGTTTCAGTTGTAACAGGATTTGCCTTCAAGGCAGGCGTTTTGGCAATGTTCGTGTTTGTATTTACCAAAGTGTGGATCTTTGGCCTACCAGTATTTTGGCATTTACGCATCGACAAAAGCGTCCTTTCCCGCTCACCGGCGTTGAATGGAGGATGGGGCGTCTCTATAGGCTTAGGAATCGCAATGGCGGTTGTAATCATGCTTGCATATTTCCTTGTTGGAGACGCGTTGCTAAGCGATGAAGATCTTTTTGAAATTCTTGATAAATTTGGTTTGACAACACCATGGAAACTTATGCTTGCTATCCTCTTTTGGGTGTTCATTAATTCAGTATTGGAAGAGTTCGTATTCCGATGGTTTATTACATCCAAAATAGAACAACTGGTTTCAGGAAAATGGCTGCCTATTCTTCTTTCAGCAGGCGTCTTCACACTGCATCACACCATCGCATTGTCCTTCTTTATCGATCCTTTGGGGAACTTTTTGGCATCATTAGGTGTCTTTGTCGGAGGCGTAATATTTTCTTGGATATATGTCGAATATCGAAGTATATGGGTGGCCTGGGTTGCACATGCAATCGCTGACGTAGCCGTATTTGCAATTGCTTGGCAGATGATTGTAGGATTCTAATCATCGGTGTTTCCATTCTGCCTTTTCTCGGTTGAGGAATGCTTTAACACCAATTTCCTTATCTTCTGTATCGAAAAGATTTGCAAATGCTTTCGCTTCTGTAGCAACGCCTTGGGTTAACCCTTCATCCAGAGCTGATCGGAGAGTTTCCTTAGCAACTCGAAGTGTGTTGCTCGATTTCGTTGCGATTAACGAGGCCATCTTCATCACTCGTTGGTTCAATTCTTCAGGCTCAGTAATATGATTCACCAGACCAATTCGCAGTGCTTCTTCAGCATCGATCATCTCTCCGGTCATGATTAGTTCCAATGCTTTGCCGTAACCGAGTAAGGAGACAAGACGCTGGGTGCCTCCATAGCCAGGGATAAGTCCGAGATTGATTTCTGGAGTTCCAAATTTGGAGCGAGTGCTTGCGATACGAATGTCGCAAGAGCAAGCAACTTCTAATCCACCGCCAAGGGCGAATCCATCGACCATAGCAATGCTTGGTTTACTCATATTCCACAGAGCCTCGATTGCATTATCAGTGAACATGATGGTTATCTCTTCGCTTCCTCTTCCGAGGAATTCAGTAATGTCAGCGCCAGCAACAAATGCGTTCGGTTTCGCTCTCTTTCCTTCGGGAGGAGCAAGTGGTTGTGCTCCAGTAACGACCACACAGCGCACGGCGTCAGTTTGTTCAACCCATGCAACCATTTCCTTGATCGAACTGGTAACATCAGAATTCAAAGCGTTCAATTTGTTTGGTCTATTGATTGTGACTAAAGCAACAACAGTTCCATCATTACACGATTCTACTGGTACAGTTTCGATAGAGAGAACGTCGGTTTGCGGAGGCGTCATGATGGCTGGATTGCATGGAGGTTCAAGAGTTCACCTATGCTTCTCTTACCTGCTGCAAGCAAGCAATGAAAACCATCAGGTGGCTCCAAGGAGCATGGGCGAAGAACGCAAACCACTTGTTCGTGCAGTCGATATGGGCAAGAGGTACGGTGATTTCGTTGCTCTTCATCCACTAAACGTCGAAGTCCATTCAGGAGAATTCTTCGGAGTGTTTGGTCCGAATGGAGCAGGGAAGTCTACCTTCATTAAACTTCTAACAGGCCAACTCCGTCCCTCGATTGGTCAAATTGAAATTCTTGGAATTGATGCTGAAGATTCTCCGCAGAAATTGAAAGCGAATATCGGCATTGTCCCTGAATCAGAATCACCTCCATCCTTCTTGACACCATCAGAATTTCTTCAGTTTGTTGCTCGCCTCAGAGGCCTCGATAATCTTGAACAAAATGTTGAACACTGGCTTGATTGGTTTGGACTGCAAGAAAAGCGAGATACAATGTGTAAGGATCTTTCAAAGGGACAACGACAGAAAGTGATGCTTGCTTCTGCGTTTATCCATAAACCAAAACTCTTGTTCCTCGATGAACCATTTGCTAATTTGGATCCTATCTATCAACGTAAGTGCAGAGAATGGCTTCTGGATCATGTCAAGGAAGGAGGTACC
>CALBJF010000219.1 GCA_937892665.1 uncultured euryarchaeote
TGTGAACGTTGGGTACCAAATATTGATACCTGGGCTAACGATTGAAAGCAACGATTGGAGTCTATCAGCATCTTCTCCTACGCAGTTGTCATTGCCAATGAATACTCCTGTATCTTTGACGGTTGGTGCTAATGCGGAAGAGACAAATCCGGATTTAACGACTGCTGCCGATTTCCGCATCACCCTTACCCCTACAGATGTTGATGTCGATGGTAGCGGAGAATTTACAACTGAATTGAAAATGAAGCGGTTGTTCGACATAGGATACGCAAACCAACTACAGGCTCCTGCTAATGATGATCCAATCGCCGTGTTCATCCCTTACTCCCACATTCCTTCGTCCAATGATGCACCTACAAATTACTCCATCGAGATATGTGGGATTACTCGTCTACTGGACTTTAATTCAATAGGCCTTTCAGCGGATGATTACGTTTGGAATATTTCCATCATAAACCTCGAAGGTCCCGAATCCACATACTATCTCAACTTGACACAGCCATGTATTCCTGGAACTAACGTCATCGAACTTCCTGAGCGTGCCAAGTACGTGCAATCACCTCCATTGACGTTCATGGTTAAGGTACCAGACCGGCCGAACATTCTTCCCGGCGATGGCTTTGACCTCGACATTCGCCTCTATCATCCTGATGAGCATAATGGATACACAGTCTACACTGAAGAAACATTCACCTTCGCTCTAAACATGTATGCTGATCCAATGATTGATCCATCCTCTCAGCGTATTGTCGATGCCGATGGTAACGAACTCGATGAATTGATGGAAGGCCAAACAGCTTATCTTGAATTCACTGTGAAGAATGAAGGCACTGCATTAGCGGTGGGTATCAACTCAAATCTCGAATGTACAGGTCTCGTCATTAACGACAAAACCCCTATTGTATCTTTCTTACCTGAGGGAGCTGAAGAAACCATTCGTTGGGAGGTAACTGGAGAAACTCTTGACTGGTGGGAACAGGGTGTAGCAGCAGATTGTACAGTCTCAATCGTTTCCTCCTATGCTTTGAACAACATCGTTGAAAACGACGTAGTTCAGTTTGAGCAAACAGTGGAATCGAGCGCTCCTGCTCCAATTGCAGTACTTGCTGGCTTCGGAATTGCGTTGATCATTACAGTTGGTTTATTGGGTCTCACAAATCAAAATGAGAAATACAGACTTGGGGCGGTTTACTCTGGAGTCGTCATGCTTGGTTTCTCTTTCCACTTGCTCGATTATGTTTGGTGGGGGCCAAGCATTATTGCTATCGCAGCACTATGGGTTTGGCGCATGGCGTGGCGAAGCAGTGAAGAATTTAGATACATCCACGAAGATTACCAACGTGCTCGAAAAGGTATTTCCACCATTTATGCCGATCACTTCCAAGCACTGGCTGACTCAAGAAGGCAACTTACAGTAATCCTCAGCCTTCCTATTCTTGGATTCGTGGCAGTAATTCTTGGATTGCCTCCGCAGATGTCGCCAGATGAAACAAATCTGATTTCTCTCGTAGGCTACATACTCCTCTCCACAATTGTCGTCTGGATTATCCTACGCCGTTCGAACAACATGTATGGTTCGCTCTACGGCCGGTTAACTGACATCGAAGTCAAAGCAACACGAATTGAGCGTGATCTCGGCGACCCTGCCCGTCTGCTCAACGATCTTGCAATGGAAGGGCTTGACCTCTCTGCAATCATCGAATCACCCCAGGCTGCAGCAGCGGCTGAACAAACCGAGGAGGTGATGTCTGATGGCGAAGAGCAAAACTGATGATGTTGATTTCTCAACTGACGCAGAATTAGAAGACGGTGATTTAGCGAATGCACAAGCAGCAATTGCTGCTTCTACAGAAAGTGCACAACGCCTCATGCAGGCAAGCAGGGAACTCGAAACGCTTGTTCAAGGCGTTGTAAGTGATGAAGTCAATTCATTAGCTACAACTGAACTTGATATGCTCCAAGCACGTTCATTCCTTGAAGCACATCGACTTCGAAGAGCACGCCGTAGCGTGAGAAAAGCAGAGAAGGCTCTGGAAGTATTGGAAGAAGATGTGCTCTACTTACGTAGAAGCATCGCCATGCTTCACCGTTTGTTACGTGAGAAAGCCCTTGCTGAAGAAGAAGTAGAAAACGTCCTGCGAAGACTCAGAAACGCTACAGGTGCTGCTGAAATCGGAGATGTTGGATATGCAGCTACCGAAGTTGAGTACCTTGTTGATGATCTTATTGGCGGTAACTCTTCCACCCTAAATCCATTCTTGTTCAGACATTTTTGGTTATCTGTCGATACTCGATGGCCAGCAGGTGGGGAGACAGGAGTTCTTCTCGTCCGTATCATCAACGATGGAGATATTCCATTGCCAATGATGCGATTACAACCTCCAGTGCCGAGAGGATGGATTTCGAATCCATCGTTCATCGACGTACCAGTCATTGGTCCAGGCGGTAACCTACCAGTTCGATTTGAAATCAATGCTGGCCGTCGTCATGGTTCAGATGAAATACCACTTTCACGAAAACTTTCAATAGCGACTGGGTACGAAATGAGGAATGGTAACGTTATGGTAACTATTCGTGCTCAAAACCGTTCGATGGAACCTCTCGCAGATCTTCTCATCAATCCTTGGCTTCCACCAGGCTTTACAGCCGACAAAGTGCCATTTATTGGCAGACTAACTCCAGATGAAGTAGCAGTAATACGAATGCCACTTCGCATCGACTTGGGTCAAGGAGGTGCTTCTTGACCCCATCCATTTCCAACCTCTTATGAGGAAGGACGAGTAAAAAAAAAGGTGAAAAAAATGAAAAACCAAAAAGAAACGAAGCAAGATGAACTTGCTGCAATTGGTATCGGGGCAATGATTGTATTCATTGCACTGATTCTTGTCGCAGCAGTCGCAGCAGCGGTCATTATTCAGACCGCAGAAAAGCTGCAACAGAACGCACAAGCTAGTGGTGACGATACCCAAGAGCAGATGTCAACGAAAGTTACTCTGATCAACATCGTCATTGAGGCTAGTTCAGCTGGGCCGCCAGCGAATCACGATTTATTCGTGACATTCGAACTTGCGCCAGGTTCTGAACCAACACCAAGTAATCTAGTAGGCTATACTGTAATTTGTGCAAATGCTGCTGGCACTGCAACCGTGTTCGCTCAAGGCAATCTGCAAGGCGCAACAGTCCATACAGGAAACGGAGCAGGCGCTGCAGCAATTACACTAAATCCAGGTGCAACCTATATTTTCGTAATGGGTATTGATGTATGCCCACCGGTTTCAAATGCGGACCATGTACTAATCCTATCCGTCACTGGCGGAGGAGCCACATACGAGGAATTGCAATACGGAAGTTCACCGTCAGTTGGTGACGTAGTAGTCTGAGGTGATTTAATATGAATAACACACAAGAAAAGAACATGAAAAACGATAGCTTAGCTGCAATTGGTATCGGTGCAATGATTGTATTCATCGCACTTATCCTCGTTGCTGCAGTAGCTGCTGCGGTCATTATTCAGACTGCAGAAAAGCTGCAACAGAACGCACAGTCCACTGGTGACGATACGACAGACGAAATGTCTGGTAAAGTACAGATTCTCAACGTATTCGTTGACGATCCTGCCGAATCAATGGTTGTCTACTTCCGTCTAGCGGCAGGTTCAGATGATACGGCTGCTGGCGATATCCTTTGGCAAGTCTTCTGTGAAGACTCAACCGGCGGTGTCGGTGGTGGACCCGCTACAGACAGAATCGCTGGAGAATTTGACAATCTAGCTGGCGTAGGCGGTGCAAGCATTGTTATCGCCCTTTCTGACGCTGCAGCCGTACCAGCCATTGTGAATCCTGTTGCCGCAGGTACATCTTACAGAGTTGCTCTCGATGTCAACGACAACGCAGGCGCAGATTGCAGCCCAACCACTTTGGTAACACGCAACGTCAAGGCTTCCTTGTACGTTCACGTTGTTGGCGGAGGCTCAACCTACGATGTCCTCAAGGTAAACTCCGACACACGCGGAGCAGTGGTGGTCTGAGTCGGCCTGCGTAATATCTTCCTTATGGTAAGATAAACGCAGGAGGTTGTACCATGGCATGGCCATTTAGTGGCAGTGCTGGGAACGACCGGGATGCAGACGCTGATCTCGCTGAAGAGCGCTTGAAAATCATGG
>CALBJF010000220.1 GCA_937892665.1 uncultured euryarchaeote
TTAATCGTCTCCACATCAAATTGTTCAAAGTCCTCGCGAGACTCTGAAATAATGGCCTTTACCTTCTCTTTTGAATCAGCTACGAACGACCCTGTGAGTGCTTTCGGTTGGACTGAGCTTTCGACTGTCCCACTTCCAACGCAAGCTAATACTGTCTCAATGACATCACCGCCCAGAACGATTCCTACTTCTCGACAAATCTCACGGAACCGTCCAACTGCTTCCTCAAGTTTAGCAAATGTCCAACCTCTTGATTGACCGCTTTGGTGCAAGACATGATCTTGCATTGAAACATCTCCCTTGTAGTTCTTGACTTCTATGAATACGATTCTATCCGTCATGAGAACGATAAGGTCTGCTTCTCGACGACTCCTTCCTTCAATGATTTGGTTGATACGCACTGAGTGGAAAGTTTCGACGACGCCCTCCACTTTTCGGATGTGATTTAGAAGATCTCGCTCTGCTTGAATTGCTGCAATTTTAGCAAAGTCAGGCTTCGGATATGGTTTGGTGGGTCGGGCTTTAAGCCATCGATAATTTTTCAGAAGCCCCATGATGATTGTTTCAATAGCAGACTATTTGAACTTCAACCCTGAATTTTATGAATCGGATGTAATAATCTTGTCCACGGCCATGTACGGCATGAGGGCTCCTGCGAGACCTCCAAGGCTTTCCACGACCCTGGTTTCTGGTTTGAGAGCCTTCATTAGCACACGACGTAATTCCTCATCGATTTGAACATCAAAGGATTCGAGTCGACGACGTAGATTTGCTTGCAGTCTTCCACCCGTTCGGTCCCAATCCATGAGCAGCGTCATCGTAGCTTTCCGATCTTCGGTTCGAGTCCCGTATGTTTCGTACAGATAGGCGATGAAACGATCCATTCCCCATCCTCTGTTGACCACTTCAAGCGGTCCCGTAAATCCGAGTCGTTTCAATGCTATTTTGTCCCGAGGGCCTTCGATGATAATGGCAAATCCGTCATCACAGTTGCGTTGGCGAGCCACTCCGAGAGCTTTGCCAGCCTTCTCGAAACGTTCGATGGTGTTTGGTGAATTATTCATCTCCACGACCCTCAAGCGCCTACTGGCCTCATGTGTTGTGAACGGTTTAGGTTTTTCAATAAACGTATTCATTCAACGGTAGAGAACATACGTGGATATGAAAGAAAATGAGACGAAAGAATTTCAATCTAGCGGCTGCTTTACGCCAACGCTTAAAGTAGGCCGTTTCGCCCCTTTAATCAGGGTGCAACCATGCCAGCGGAAGATACCGTTTTCTACGTACTTTATGACAAGTTTATGTTTTGGTCGATTCTTGTCGCCATTTTTACATTCGGTTGGCTGTTTACAGCAATCTTGAGATATCGCGACGGTGTTGAACCAGATACGACTGATGTCGATCGTATTGAAGTCGGGGCTTTTCCTCTCGAACGGCACAATACTACGCTGGAAATTATGTTCTATCTCCTCCCTACAATACTTGTTGTCTGGGTTACAATCATGGCAATCGGCTCTAACTCGGCCGTTTGGAACTATGATGACGATGACACATCCAAAGATTTGGACAGATTTGACATTACAATCAACGCTTACCAGTGGTATTTCGAATTCGTCTACGAAGAATCGCTTGAATGGGAAGATACGAACACTGGAGTTAACCTTGAATGGATTCAAACAACAGTGCAAATCGATGCAAGTGGCAATTCGAATGCCGCAACAATCGAGATGAAATTCGGCGGCATCAAGACTGATTTTGAAATCAACAATGGGTCATCTACACTTCAGGCGTTTGTCACTAAAGACGCAGGCCAGCACCAATACATCAAGATATTTGATGCGGAAGGAGCACTCATACACACCTGGGAAAATATCCCAAGAGGACACACATTGATTACGCCTGCTAGTCCAATGATTATTCCTTGCGACGAAGTTATCCTTGCCAACATGCACTCCAAACCTGTTGATGCATCTGACACCCGTAACGTCGGTGTTCAACACGCCTTCTGGGTTCCTGAATGGGGGATGAAAGAAGACTTCGTACCAGGGCTCGCTGCTGGAACCAATCTCGGATTTATCCCTGACGACGCTGGCACATTCCCAATTCGCTGTGCAGAATACTGTGGAATGCAACATTCGATCATGACTGGAGAGGTTATGGTTGTAGATCGCGTTGAAACTCCTAACAAAAAGAACTCAGGCTTAACTTGCGATGGAATGGATACTGGAGTCCAAAAGAGTGGCTCGAGTTCCGCAGATAATTACGACGGAGGAGGAATGTGATGCAACGCAGAACCATCGCTCTTCTCGGACTTGTTATCGCATCATTGATGATTGTTCCACAATTCAGCGCAATGCCTGGAGGTATCGGATCTGGAGCTAACGCCGGATGCGCATGCCACGCTGGTGGCAACGATGGATCCACTACAATTCTGGTGGAAGGATTGCCTGAAGTTTTCAACGCTAGTGAAACCTACATCTTCACAATCACATTGGTTAACGATGATATGGTCTTGTACGGAAACGGCGATCCTGCTCAAGGATGGAGTGGCGTTCAAGGTGGATTCCGTATCCTCGTCGAAGGCGGAGGAAGTGTCACAACTGTTGATGAATCCTACAGCCAGAAACTTGATGGCGGACTCACACATACTGAAGACGGAAACAAATTCCGTTCATGGGAATTCGAATATTCTGCACCTGGAAGTGATTCCGATACAACTGAAATTACCATCATTGGAAATGCCGTAAGTGGCGGTGCTGCAAGTGGCGGCGCTACTGCCTTTGGCGGTGTTCAACCTGATGGAGCCGGCAACGATTACTGGAGCATCAAGAGCGTGATTGTTCCTGGTTTGAATGCTGAAGCCAAAGCCCCTGTTGCACCACCGTTGGTTATTCTTTTGACCGCAGTTGGTTTAGCAATCTCAATTATCCTTCTGGGTACAATGTGGGTCTTTTATCGACGCAATCCTCAAACATTCACCATTGGAAACTTCTGGAGTTACCTCAAGCCTTGGCTGACAACAACTGACCACAAACAAGTTGGAATCCTCTACTTCCTGTTTGGATTCTTCTTCTTCCTCGTGGGTGGTGTCTTGGCACTACTCTTCAGAATACAACTGGCTCTGCCTGAGAACGATTTCTTAACTCAGCGAGAATACAACTCCTTCTTCACACTTCACGGAACGACAATGATTTTCCTTGGCGCTATGCCGATGATCGCTGGTTTCCTGAACTACATCCTCCCCCTGCAAATTGGAGCAAAGGATTTGGCATTCCCTCGAATTAACGCAATGGGATTGTGGTTGTTAGTCTTCTCAACACCGTTGATTTTCTCGGGTATTTCTTCTGGCGAAGGTGCGGACATCACATGGGTCATGTACCCTCCTTATTCCTCTCTAAGCAATGCTGGAGATTACGGTGCGAATGCTGGGGCAACTGCCTTCCTTGCGGGAATGATGATGCTTGGAGCGTCATCGACGCTCGGTGGAGTCAATTTCATCACTACCGTGTTTACGATGCGAGCCCCAGGAATTACTTGGATGAAGATGCCTCTCTTCACATGGTCTGCATTCGTGAGCGTATTCATGCTCTTTATGTCCCTCCCTGCATTGATCATTGGTGTCGCCTTCCTGATGTTTGATCATACGATAGGTTCGACATTCTTCACGAGTGGTGGGGACCCGCTGTTATTCCAGCACCTGTTCTGGTTCTTCGGTCATCCTGAAGTCTACGTGGTGATTATTCCGGCGTTTGGTATCGTATCAGAAGTTCTTGCGACAAGTGCTCGACGTTCCATCTTTGGATACAAATCAATGGTTTTCGCTATGGCTGGAATCGGTGTTGTTGGATTCATTGTTTGGGGACACCACATGCTTACCTCCGGAATGGATCCATTCTGGCGAGCTGCATTTATGATCACGACCATGGCCGTTGCAATTCCAACCGGCGCGAAAATTTTCAACTGGTTGATGACGCTCTGGGGCGGTTCTCTTGTCATGAAGACGCATACGCTCTGGTCTCTTGGATTCCTCATCACCTTCACACTTGGAGGTCTGTCTGGAATGTTCTTCCCAGTTGCAGGTCTTGACACACACTTCCACGATTCATACTTCGTTGTTGCTCACTTCCACTATGTGTTCATCGGCGGTACTGTCTTCGCTCTGTTCTCCGGAATTTACTACTGGTACCCTAAGGCTACTGGCCGTAAACTCAACGAGACACTCGGGCTTTGGCACTTCTTGATCGGATTCGCTTCCTACAATGCTGCCTTCTGGCCTATGCACGCCTTGGGTATCCAAGGAATGCCTCGACGTACCCACTCCTACACTGTAGAGAGCGGCTTTGCTGAGTACAACATGGCAATCACCATATTCGCTTTCATCTTTGGATTGAGTCAACTCCTCCTTGTGTGGAACATTATCTACTCTGGCCGTAATGGTGAGAAGGTAGGAAAAGATCCATGGGGCGGATGGTCGCTCGAATGGTCGACAACCTCGCCTCCACCGACGCCTTCTTTCCACGTTATTCCAACACAGCGTGACATGAACGAAATCTATGGTCATCACGACGATGCCGAAGATTCAATCAAGGACAAGTTGTGGAAAGGTAAGAAGAAAGGCAGTCCTGAATCCACTGAGGTGAGTTCATGAGTGGCGGTGGACACAGTGATGTGAAGAACGGTATTTGGATGAGAGCTTTTCTCATGGCAGGTATGATTTT
>CALBJF010000221.1 GCA_937892665.1 uncultured euryarchaeote
TCCCCCCTGTTCGAAGAAATGGCACCAGAAAAACCGATTCAGAAACACTTGGAAGTGGGGGCTGAAAGCACAGATAGTACTCCGAATCTCCGGTTATTGAATTCGTTTGAATCCATTTTGGAACGACTGTCTTTGTCCGAGAGTTTGGTCTTTAATGCCCAAGGCAATCTTGATACAAAACATCTCAGAAGAACCCTTGCAGAACACGTAGGTATCGAGCCAAGAGATGTTCGCGTTGACCGGATGATTCGTCTTTTACTCCGCCTTCTGCCATCTGAAGATTCCTTTGACGATCAACGTGCAGTATTAATTAACAAAATAGGACAAGCCCTTCCAAAATATCAGCAATGGATTCGAATGCGTTTAGAAGCACGACACTCAGGTGCAACTGGAAACTTCCTTGAGGATTCGATACAATTGGGGGCGGCATTACAACGTACACCAGGGCCTGGGGTCAAAGTCCCCCTCGCTGCAGATACATTACCCCTTCCAGAATCTTCGAATCTAAAAGATATGGAGAAAAGCGTTCAACGTTTAGTAGAAGCCCTAGATTTAGCTGCAGCAGGCGGCGTGAACTAATCCGATAACTCATTCATGAGCGCATCAGTAATTTCTCGTGACACCATCTGTTCTTGAGGAGCAGCGGCCACAGGTATGCGAGGTGCTTCTGGTAGCGGTGCATCCAATGGCAAAGAAGCAGAATCAAAGCCTTGCAGAGAAGGTTGGTTTGGAAGTATTGCCGGCGGCATCGGTAATGGAGTAGGTTGGGGAATTACTGGTGGTGGTGGCGGCAATGGATTTGGCTGCGGTACGATTTGTGGAGGCGGAGGCAACGGATTTGGTTGAGGGATGGGTTCTACGAGTGGCGTATTTAATTTGGGCAATAATTGCGGGGGCGCAGGGATTACGACAGGCTGTGTTGGTTGCGGTATCGCTCCAGTTCCTTCTTCAGAAACTTGCATGTTTGAAGATGCAATTTCCATCATCGGAACAACGGGCGTTACAGGCATTTGTACAATTGCCGGCGGCCCGACAGGGATATGTTCTTTCATTTGTGGGGAGGCGTCTATCTGTATTGGTTGATGTACCGGAATAGAAGTTCTCAAACTAGCGTGTAACTCATCGATAGAAGTGGAATCAATATCACCGGTTTTCATATATTCAGCGAGAGTAGGTCCGATTAAGGCCATACTGGCTCGAAATGTAGGTTTGAAAACACCCATTAAATCAACATTAACGACATGCGTGCTTCCGCATGAGGAAAATACCAGGCGGTGACTTTCCAGATATGCTGGTGCATATTTTATACCGAATAAGATGGCTGAAATTCCCAAAACCATTGTAATCTGAAACGGAAAGAGGCACAATATCAATCCAACAAAGAACAGACTGCCACTAATTCCCATTTCCACCTTGGTAGGTTTTTGAACAATGTGTTGAAATCCTGTTAGTTCACTATCTAATGCTACTTTGAGATCAATTCTTGGAACACCGTCTTGGTGCATTTTGGTCTCCACAATTCGAAACAAACCCTCTCCTGCGATAATTGAAGTTGATTCAAGACCATCCT
>CALBJF010000222.1 GCA_937892665.1 uncultured euryarchaeote
AATCAGTTTCATGTTGGTTTCGATAAGGCATGGCCACATGTTATCTCTGCTTCTGAAGAAGGCTGGTTGATTGATAATGAACTCGGCTGGGGTGCTCCGTTTGAAAATGATTCAGGTTTACTTTACAGAGAAAATAGTAGCACGTGTACTGGTAATGAATTCCTGAGTACACCACGGCATTCAAACGCAACCAATTGGACATGGGACTTGAGTATTTGGCCTAGTCAAAGAATACCTACAATCGATGAGAATGAATCTGTCCACGTGAGGTTCCCAAGTGGCCACTATTCACATTGTAATCTTGAATCATTAGAGCAAACGAAGTTTAAGATTCAAGAGGGACCTGACATCGTTCTCGATATCAATGACCAACTCATGAGGCTTTGGGATGCTCCATTGAATCTTAGCAGTGACAACGTTGTGTTTTCACTCTACAACAGTAACAATGAATCTGTTCTTCTTCGTCATGAGACCTTTGGGGATGCTCAATGGAATCTCTCATCCTTACCCAGCTCTTTGCCTCAAGGTTGGACGCACTTCGATGTGCCTGTTCCAAGTACTGAACGTTCCACAGTTCAACTAATTCATCAAGATGGAGCAATAATGCTTCACTTCGGTGGCTACTTGGAGGCTTAGTATGCGAATTGGGATCATTGGAGCTGGTTCAATTGGCTCCCTTGTGGCAGGATGCCTCGCCTCAACAGATAGCAACCTTCTTCTCTATGGAAGAGGGCTACATGCTGCTGAATTGATGGTTAATGGATTGACGCTTTCGGGAGTAAAAGACGATCAAATCGACGGAGATCGCTGGGAGGTTATTCCTTCTGAGCATCCTCTTCCTTCAACAGTTCACTCTTCCTGTGATGTTGTTATTTTCACCGGAAAACCCTCGACAGACATGGATTTTCTTGAGGTAGGTGGGCATCTTTTGAAACCAGACGGTATTGCCTTTTCACTTTCAAACGGAATGGGATTTGAGGAAAAAATGGTTCATGCATTTGGCGCAAATCGCGTCCTATCTGCAACGACAACTCATGGGGCTTACAGACCAATACCAGGTCATGTTGAGTGGGCTGGGAAAGGAGAAATCATGCTTGGATCATTTATCCATCCATATTCCTTTGAAGACTTCAAACCACTCCTCTCTATTCTGAATAAATCAGGACTCGCTCCACGTTGGGTCGATGATGGTAAAGTGGCATTATGGAATAAAATGCTACTAAACATTGCAATCAATCCTGTTGCAGCAGTAATAGGGAAAGAAAACTCTGCCCTTCTTGAACCGATTCTATTCGATTCAGTTGTGGCTCTTATGCTTGAAGGGGTAAAGATTGCACGAATGGAAGGTATACAACTCGAGAACGATGAGCTTCTTGTCAATCGTCTCCGAGAGGTGTTGGTTCGTACCAGTTCAAATTATTGCTCAATGTTACAAGATGTTCGGGCAGGAAGGCCAACTGAAATTGAAATACTCAATGCTGAGATTTGTAGGAGAGGGGAGCGATTAGGTGTCCCTACTCCTTTGAATCAACTTATGACATCGCTTATTCGTCAATTGAGATAATGTCTTTGTTGTAATGCAGACCCTTGTTTTCTGTTCGCTCATTTGCATCTTCGGCTACGAGTCGTCCAACCAGAATCATATTACGTAGTTCCACAATTTCACGAGTGGGGAGACTCGCTTTCCAGATAGCATTAGTCTCTTGCTCTAAGAGACTCAGACGACGAATGGCTCGTTGTAGGCGTGAATATTTTCTCGATATACCGACTTCAAATCGCATCGTCTGATTTAGTGTTGTACGATCATGAGCGATGGGTCCATGTTCAGATAAGGTATCGAGTCCATCAGATCTCCATCCAGGGAGTTCTTGAGGATTTGATTGAGGGTGATTTTCAATGAGATATTCTGAGGTTTGGTGGGCAAAAACTACTGCTTCCAACAAACTGTTCGAGGCTAATCTGTTTGCTCCGTGCATACCGGTACACGCTACTTCTCCGATGGCAAATAGACCCGGTATAGTTTGATTATTTGAGGCGAGCAACGCTCTTCCATGAATGTCAACTTTCAGTCCGCCAACCATGTAGTGTGCTGCTGGGCCGACTGGTAATGGATCCTTTCCAAGCGTCAATCCATAAGTCTCTAGACGTTCCGCTATCATTGGGAATCTCAGTTTTAACCTCTCACTTTCGAGGTGTTGAGTCACAAGCCAAACATGTGACTTTCCAGTTTCTGCAAGTCTTTGATCGATTGCTCTGGCCACAATATCTCTTGTCGCCATGGATCCTTCTTTTGATGCTGAAAGGGTGAAAGAGAGTCCAGCAGGGTCTTGTTTTTTGTCTTTACACCATTCGGCATATCCCTCGTGATCAAGAAGAACTGCTCCTTCACCACGCAGGGCTTCTGTAATCAAAAACGGGCGCTCGCCTTCCATCCTTAACGCTGTTGGGTGGAATTGAACATATGCCATATTTTCTATGCAGGCACCAGTTCTATAGGCCATAGCCACACCATCTCCAGTTGCAACTGATGGATTTGTAGTCTTGTCCCATAGCTGTCCTGCGCCACCTGTCGCAAGGAGAACTGCATCGCCTGCAATTGTCTCGACGTTCCCAGAATCTTGATCTAATGCCCAGACGCCACATATTCCTTTTTCAGGAGATTTATGCTCTCTCTGAATGAGGTCGATTGCTAATGTATTCGGTTTCATGGAAATATTTGGATGATGTTGTGCAGCATCGTTTAATGCGCGCTCAATTTCCCTCCCAGTAGCATCTTTGGCGTGGAGAATACGCCGGGAAGAGTGTCCCCCTTCCTTGGCTAATTGGAATTCTCCATGTGGGGTTTTCTCAAACTTCACACCAATTTCAAGTAAATCCTGGATACGTCCACCTGCCTCTTCTACAACCATCTGTACAACTGATTTGTCGCACATACCATCGCCAGCACGAAGAGTATCTGCAACGTGGCCATCGATTTCGCTGACATTTGTTTTGTCAAGAATCGCTGCAATTCCTCCTTGAGCCCAATTCGTCGAGGAATCCTTTGGACGTTGTTTTGTCAGAACGGTAACCGTCTGTCCTGCATTCGCCAACCGTAGTGCGGCAAATAGCCCAGCGATTCCGGTACCGATGATGAGCACTCTTGGCATCGTCTAATCCTAGTAGTCGAGGTTCTTGACAACATCGGTTTGATTCTACGATACTCCTATTTGTCCCCGTCTCTAGGCTCGGTTTATGTTGCGTAAGTTGATTGGCCTGATTGGCTTGTTGACTCTCGTTTTTGTTATTGCCAATGTTCACTTCGGGGCCATGGCGCCGTATGTGGTTGATGGCGCACCTAATTCAAGGCTTGATGTTCTTCGATTAGCTGACCCTGGATGTACGATTCCAGAAATGGAAAAGGAAATTTCTGAAACTGGTAACGCATTCTGTCTTTCTGAATCGGGTACTTGGGGTACAGCCGATATAATGCTCCTCTGTTGGGGCTTGTTGATTATAACCGCAGGGCGATTTAGAATGCCTACTAATCCTAAACTGGCTCGAAGAATACGTCGAGTGATGATGGTTTCAGGGTCGATGCTCTTCGGTTTGGCGATTCTGGATCGATTTGAACTCTTACCGACAGGAGCAAACTCAGAGTCTCTATCGGATTTGATTCCGTTACCTCTTTCGCCATGGCTTGTCCAAATTATCATGGCCGTTGTCGGGGCTCTCCTCCTTAGAGGCCCCAAGTATCACGTTTCTGAGTTTGAAGAGAACTACCGTTCACTCGAGTCCGAACGCGAGAAGGAATTGAGAATGCAACAAGTGTTTAATGAAAAAGCACGTTCAATGGCAGCATCGAAAGAAGGCATTGCCAAAAGAAGTCGATTGTTGGATAGAGATGCAAGTCTTGTTCCATTCAGAACACGAACCTCTCCAAGAGTACGTGCAACCTGTCCATATTGCAAAGGTGGCGGTTGTAAAGAGTGCAGGATGGCTGGTGTCGTCTGAGATACGGCACCTTTTTTACTATTGTCAAACGTTTGCCTAAGACGTATAATCAACCTATTGTTTAAATCCCCTCGACGAACGGTGTTCGCGTTAAGGTCAGTGAAATATCTGGCAGAGGGATTGGGATGTTTCTAAAAGCACTTGAAATGGAGAACTTCAAATCGTTTCGTGGAGAGGTAGTAATACCTCTTGATCGTGGCTTTTCAGCGATTACTGGTCCAAATGGATCTGGCAAATCCAACTGTGGAGATGGCATCCAATTTGTATTGGGACCTAAATCAACACGAACCATTCGTGCTCAAAACACAAAGCAATTGATGTTTAATGGTGCTGAAGGATACAAACCTGCTCGTAATTGTACGGTGACATTGGTATTTGGAAATCCTATTTTGTCAAGCGGAAGACGACGCCTCCCTATTGAAAACGATGAAGTTCGCATGACTCGATCAATTCGATTGACTGCTTCTGATAACGTGGTTTCCTCATACTTACTTGATGGAGAAGAAAGTTCTCAGAAATCGTTTCACCGTTTACTCAATGCAGCAAATGCACGCCCTGATGGTTACAATATTGTACTTCAAGGCGACGTAACGGGCTTGGCTCGAATGACTCCGATTGAACGCCGCAGAGTTCTCGATGGGGTTGCTGGTGTAACATCTTATGATGATGAAATTCGTAAAGCTAAGAAACAACAGGACAACGTAGATTCCTATCTTGAACGAATTGGTATGCTCCAAGAAGAGCAACAAGTCCGCCTCAAGGAACTCTCAGAAGAGCGGAAGATTGCTGTTAAGGCTCAATCCATTACAGACGAACTCACTCTTTCCCGCTCTCAACGATATCAAGCCATGTACGCCAGTTTACAATTTGAACTTCAACACCAAATCCAAGAACAACTGAGGTATGTAGAAGAAGCCTCTGTCCTCGAAGAAGAAGTCAAAGAAGGAAGTAAAACCCTTGTAAAACTAGATGATCGAATTGGTGAAATCCAAAAACAAATTGATGATTTACTCGGTGGAGACGGGAATGCACTTTCCCAAGCCATTCACAGTTTGCGGGTTCAGGTTGACAGAGATAAAGACCGAATTGAAGATGCTAAACAAGCAGATATCGATGATAATGAAGAACTCGAGACATCACTTGAACGCTACAATGAGGCTGCTAATGCCCTTGAATTATTACTTGCAGAAGTCAAAACCAGTAAGGCTCAACTTGAAGAATGCGAGCAAATGTTGGCTGAAGCACAATCTGAGGAGGATGAAGTTCGTTCACTTCTCGAAGGTTCAGGTAAGACCAATGCTGAACTCAATAGAGCACTAGGCGATGCAATCGGGGTACTCGAAGAAGCCAAAAAAGCGGTCGCTTCAGCTCAATCAGAAGTTGATAGGACTGCTGCTAAGGTCGAACTCATCGCATCTTCTCTTGGAAAAGCAGAAGAAAAGTTCGAAGAATCTCGGCTTGAACTTGAAGAAAAAGAAGCCGAATTCAAAGCCATTAGCGGCTCTGGTAAGAAAGTCGATCGCTCTTCCTTAACACAAGGCATCATCGATTCAGAGAAAGCAGAATCAAGGCTACTTGGGGAAAACGCGGCAATTGAACGGAGAATGACGGAAACAGAGCGTCAACTTCGCTCTGCCAGAGCAGAACTTGAATCCAAATCGAATTCGAAAGGAATGGCTGGAGGAGCAGCAGCAGTGCTCGGAGCACGAGATCGTGGTGAATTGAGAGGTGTTATTGGCACCATTGCCGAATTATGTGGTCCAATCAACGCTGAGCATGAAACCGCTCTTGCAACGGCATTTGGCGGGGCTATGACCTCTGTTGTGGTTGATTCAGACCAAGTTGCTGCTGAATCTATTCGATGGCTTGCTCAGCGAAAAGCAGGCAGAGCCACCTTCCTTCCACTGAATAAATTAACAGCAAACCGAGCCGGTGGAAAGGCAATGATGGTTGCCAGAAAACCAGGAGTTATCGGATTTGCATACGAACTTCTCGAATATGATCCGCGAATCGATGCGGCAATAAAATTCGCTCTTCGAAATACTCTCATCGTCGACAGCATGGAGATCGCTCGACAAAACATGGGTGGGGTCAGACTTGTAACAATGAGAGGCGACATTACCGAAGCTGGTGGTGCAATGGTCGGAGGCTCACGTGCACGTATGTCCGTTGGATTTGGTGGAGGAATTGCAGGTGCAAAAGAAGTCGAGCGACTCTCCTCTGAGATTGAACGTCTTCGTCTCATGTCGGATACTGTCTCTGCGGCACTTGTGGATGTGCGTTCTGAACAGAAATCATTGCGAAACCAAATTAACGAACTTGCAAACGAAGAGGGCACGCTCAAGCGAGAAACACTTCGAGCAGAACTCTCAACATTCAAGAAAACTCATGCGACCCTAATTGGCGAAGTTGGACAATTAAAAGAACAACTGCAAACCCTTGAAACGCTTGGTGGCGTACAACTCGAAGCCTTGGACACTGCTGAATGCAGTGTGGCTGATGCTGAGATTGTCCGTACGAATGCCCACAATGCGCTTGAAGATGCAAGTCCTCAGCATTTGAAAGATCGATTACATGAATCAACTGTGAAGCGAACCAAGGCTGAAGGAATTCGGTCGAATGCAGAGGTCACCTTGAAAGGTGCTTCTGAACGTAAAGAATTACTTACAAACGGCGCTAATGGTGAGAAAGAACGAATTTCACAACTCGAAGGAGGTCTGTTAACCAGGGCAGAATCAGTGGTAGGGTTGAAAGAATCAATTCGAACCAATGGAGATGTTCTTGCAGAAAAGGAAGCAGAACGGGCTCAATATCTTGAGGAGAATAAGGGACTTGAAGATGAGCGATTAGAATTAGTTGAAGAGCGTGTAGGTCTTAATTCCTCCCTGACTCAAAAAGGCAATCAGGCTCGAAGCCACCGTAATCTCTCTTCGGAATTCGAACGTACTATTCAACAAAAACGACAGGAACTTCATGGCGTAGAAATGGACATGGGAGCCACTGGAATTGAACCTGCAGAAGAAGGAACAGT
>CALBJF010000223.1 GCA_937892665.1 uncultured euryarchaeote
GGTTCAACCAATGTTTATGTTGCTAAAACAACCGCTAGTGTGGCTTTCCTTGTACAATCTGGTAGGACTCTTTCATCCACAGTTTTACAGAATCTGGCGTCTACGTGGGATCAGACGATTTACCCAACTATGACAACGTATTTCGGTAAAGACTACGGGGACGGAAGAGGCCTTTCACCCCCTGACAATGACAACAATTGTCAGGTTGAGATTGTCGTTTACGACATCGATGGAGCCTACAACATAGGGGGTTACTTCTCTCCCGGAACTGCGCCGAGTCGAGACGTTGTGTATGTTGATTTTGCTGACATCACTCTAAACTGGGGCAAGTCAATTATTGCTCACGAACTCCAACATCTTCTCCACAATGCCCAAGATCCTTACGAAAACTTGTGGATTGATGAAGGAAACGCAGATGTTGCTATTTATCTCTGCTTTGGAGCCGACAGCACGCTTGCAGGCCATCTCAATGGATGGACTCAAGCATCAGACTTGAGTGTGCGATGGTGGAACCAAAGGAACGCTGATTATGGTGCTGGATTCATGTTTACGATGTACTTAGCAGATCACCTTGGTGGTGGACCAGCAATACGTCAACTCGTTCAAGATTCAGCCACAGGTGGTCTAGGAGTTCAGAATTTAGCACTCTCGCCAGTATCAGGCCAGGCCGGTAAAATTGGCCGAACCATGGGCGAAATATTTGCGAACTTTTCAATTGCTGCCACGATTGATTCAGATCAAGGAATCTATGGATATTCAAATTTAGTCCTCAATCCGACTTGTGGGGGTAGTACATTCTGCCGTATCCAATCCGCAGATACGAACTCAAACTGGGCTACTCCATGGAGTTCAACCGGTCATACGATGGAAGGCTGGGGTATTCGATCGTTCCAATTCACGCCAGGTGGGTCATCACCTGCTCCACTGACGCTTAGGGTCACATCAGACGTATCGAACTTTGATGGCGTACTCGTTTACAAATCGACGGCAGACGGTCTTTGGTCCGTCCAAGATTTAGATTTCTCAAATAATGTTGCAACAGGCTTGATTCAAGGGTTTGGTAATCTCACAGATGAAGTTCATGCTATCGTTTGGTATGCGAGCACAATCGGAGATTGTGATTACACCTCTTGCGGTCCTTCCTATCCACAAGGCACAATCGATATCGAGGCTGCTCGAATCACATCACCTGCGACGATGATCCTAAACGGAACAACACTAAGTGACCGTGATGGCGATGGGGTTGATGATACAGCCCAAGCAAACTACTCGATTTTATCAAATGCGTTCTTCGAGGATCTCGATGTCGAAATATCTGTGCGTGATAGCAACGGAACAATCGTCGATTCAACCTCTACACGGGTACAAGCCGGCGGGGGAGTCTATGTTCCAGAAGACGCATACTTTACAGCTCGCAAATCAGATCTTTACACGTTTGAGTTTACGATGAGAGACATGCTTGGTGCAGTTCTCGACACAGAAACCACATCACCTCAAGCCTTGGGGAACATGGCTCCAGTTGCCAACGCATCAATTTCTACAAATACCAGTCAAACATATGAGAAAATCCAGTTCACTGGGGATGGGTTTGATGCATGGGGTCTTTCGCTTGACAACAACACTCTTCCTTACTTTGATGCCCCAGTTGCTTACGCCTGGGACTTTGGAGACAACATCACCTCGGGCTTACGCTCACCTCTGCGATTCTTCTCACAAGTGGGTGAATACAACACGACTCTACAAATAATGGATATTGGAGGGACTTGGTCAGAACTCGATGTGAATGCTGTGAACATAACTGATGATAGTGAGCCTGTTCCTATCATTACTGTAAACAATATTGTCGTCGAAACAACAATTGAGATTTTAACAAATCAAAGAATTGTCTTTTCTGCATATCCAACCAGTGACAATGTTCCGCTTGAATTCCTTCAATTTGATTGGGATTGGGGAGATGGAACTTCAGTTAGTAGCGGGCAAGGGCTGTATTCTTCGAATCATGAATGGGGCGATGTCGTCGGGGCAAATGAAACGTTTATTCTTACCCTTACTGTCTCAGATGGGGTAAATATTGGTCAGAAAACAATTCAAATCGTTGTTAACAATCGATTGCCATATCAGATTTTCTCGGATGTTTTGACAACATATACTTACACACCTCTGCCTCTGCCTGATGTATTTACCGATGATGATGGCGAGAATTTCACCCTTGAGTGGAATTTTGAAGGTGGAGTGAACCTGGATGGTATTGACGTTGATCGCTCAGATGATTTCGCAACGACAAATTCTGCATCCATCTATCCATCACCATCTTGGAATTTACCGGGCATGAAAAACATCACAGTTACAATCACTGACGAAGATGGGGGCATATCCTCTGCACAACTTCAGGTAAATGTCGTAAATCAATTACCTGTGGCCAAATACATTGTGAAAGAATCAGGGGCAACAGGATCGCCTCAGATTGATTTCCTTACTGAAAACGCAAAGGTCAATGTCCCTTACACGTTTGATGGACGAACAAGTTTCGATGTTGATGGTACCACAGGTACATACAACGATCTGTCGTTTAACTGGTCATTGCCTGATGGAACCTTCAGCAACAAAACACTTCCTGCGTATTCTTTTACCGAACCGGGTGAACGTATTGTTACTCTCATTGTTACGGATGAAAATGGAGAAGAAAGTATACCGAGGGTCATCATTGTGATTGTCGCAAACCCTCTTCCAATCATTGAATTACAGATTTTGGATGCTTGGGTCAATGGAAGTATTTTGATGGATTCAGATGTTTTCCCTGAGAATGGGCTTCCTGATCAATGGTCAAGAACATTTGATGAGAACGGAATCAACATTGCAATTCCTGGGGCTTTACTCTACTTCGATTCAAGTGGGACGAGAGATGGTGACCAAAAGTTCGAAGGTAAATACGTCCCTCTTGAGCAAGAATCTCCTGATTGGAACGGCTTGCTCGAATACACTTGGGACTTTGGGGATGCAACGCCTATTGTCCACGAGCCAATGCCATGGCATGCATATGAAATGGCTGGCCTTTACACAGTTAAACTAACTGTCAGGGATGCTTTTGGAACAGGCGATGTTACTCGAGCTGAGTTCCAAATCCACGTTGATGCTGCTCCCGTGATTGGCGGGATTGATGTTCCTGATGAGATTTCTGAGGATTCTTCTATAGCAGTTGTTGTCAATGTAACTGACTCAGAATCTCTTGCTGACCTCGTCTTCTACAGAGACTTGGATGTTCTCGATGGTTCCAACACAGACCGGGATGAAACTATCAGTAATGATTTGATTATTGAATGGGAAGAAGACCTCTCCTTCGACAAAAATGAAGACGGTAATCCAGAAAATGACTGGTATGTTTCTACCAATTCTTTGGCCACACTTACGACAATGAGTTGGGATACTCCCGGGGAGGTCACAGTAAAGGTTCGTGTTTGTGACGGAATGGGCATTTGTGTTGAAGCAGAACAGGACTTCACTGTCCTTCCTGAACAGGATGCTGATCCTTCTCTATCGGACTTTAGTTGGGATGAATGGAAATCTTGGGGGACTGAAGCAGGCGGGGACGCCCTCGGATTCATCGCTCTAATTATTGCTGCACTCATTCTGGGTTGGCTTGTTATGCGCCAACCGAATGAACTAGAAGAAGAAGCCAAACAAAGTGCGGAGACCTATGAAGTTGAGCATGCGGATGATGGGGGATTGCTCGGAATGGATCACCACACGCCGCCACCTGCTCCGAAGATTTTATCAAAACAAGAACGAAAGAGCGATGA
>CALBJF010000224.1 GCA_937892665.1 uncultured euryarchaeote
ACGGTCTAGACCACGCCATTGATCTTGCAAACGAGGCAAATGTACCGCTAATTGTAGTGGAATCACTTGCCCTTGGACATCGCTGGGCGAATGACCGAATTCACACCTTTGTCCTTCAAGGGATGATCGACAACAGAAAGTTATTCGAATCAGCTCCCCTCACATACATCCCGTATGTGGAGACAAAACCAGGACAAGCATCGGGTCTCTTGCGCTCATTCACGAAAGGGGCAGTCGCCATGGTTATCGATGACTATCCAACATACATGCCGAGAGAAGTTGCTAACAGAGCAATGGAAATCGGCGAATGTTGTGTCATTGCCGTTGACAGTAATGGTATCCTTCCACTACGAACACCCCAACGTTCCTTCACTACAGCCTATTCTTTCCGTCGCTACCTCCACAAGAACGTGCTCGGTTTCTTAGCCAGACCTCCAATGGCTGAACCTTTGAAAGCATTGAACGACTTACCTGATGGAAAATCAATTGCTGATGAAGCGTTTGCTAGAGCCGACGTCCCTATCACGCCATATGAGTTCATTTGGAGAGTTGCCGAAGCTTCTCGTGAAGGGAGAGATGCACTTTCATATCTCGACATTGACCACGAAGTCTTCCCAATCGATTCAACAACGGGTGGTTCTGTGAAGGCCAGAGTAGAACTCAGTAAATTCATTGAACAGAGACTTGACCACTATAACGTAGATCGAAATCATCCTGAACGTAACGGAGGCAGTGGATTGTCTCCATGGTTGCATTTTGGACACATCTCCTCCTTCGAAATTGTCGATGCAGTCTTGAAACACCAAAAATGGAATCCAATGAAAATCACACCACCACACAACGGTCGCAGAGAAGGCTGGTGGGGGGCAAGTGAAAGCGCAGAAGCATTCCTTGATCAAATTATCACTTGGAGAGAGTTAGGCTTCATCTATTGCCATCAGACTCCTAATCATGCCAAATACGAGACTTTACCTGAATGGGCTAAACTGACATTGAACGAGCATTCTCAAGATGAGCGCCCGTACCTATACACCTTTGAAGAACTTGAGAATGGCCAAACCCATGATCCATTATGGAATGCAGCACAAATGCAACTACGAACTGAAGGTTTTATTCATAATTATTTGAGAATGTTGTGGGGGAAGAAAGTGCTTGAATGGTCATCCGATCCTAAAACAGCTTGTGAATGGTTGATTCGACTCAATGACAGGTGGGCACTTGACGGTAGGGATCCAAACTCATACACAGGTATCTTCTGGATATTCGGACGTTTCGACAGAGGATGGTTCGAAAGAGCAGTCTTTGGAAAGATTCGCTACATGACTTCGGCATCAACACAACGTAAGTTCAAAACTGCGGAATATATACAAAAGTTCGCTGATTCTTAACGGAGGTTATGAAATTGCCAATTTACGAACATACAGCCAATTTTCCATTTTCGAGAGAAGACGTCTGGGACTGGCACGCTCGTCCAGGGGCAATTAGACGAATTATGCCAGGCTGGGAAGGTATACGCCCAATCGAAGTCGGGGGAATCCATAACGGTGCTAAAACCTCGTTCAAAATTTCAATTGGGCCGATTCCACAACGCTGGGTTGCCGAACACCACAGTTACATCGAAGGTGAACAATTCTGTGATAACATGGTCAAAGGGCCATTCGGACGTTGGGATCATGCTCATAAATTCCTTGCAGTAAGCGATGATGAAATGACAATCCATGATCATGTTGATTGGAAATTACCCTTTCACTTTTTCAGCAGGATTGGAGCTCCAATAATGGTCATGCCACGTCTCAAGCAGATGTTCAAACATCGCACACGAAGAATAAATGC
>CALBJF010000225.1 GCA_937892665.1 uncultured euryarchaeote
GCCACTTCTGCATCATCTGAATCTCTCCACCATCTTCGAGAACACAAACAGTCTCGGTTACGTTAAAGTCTCCAGATTTGATGCTCTTGATTACGCCGTTCATAGTCGGAGGAACCATAATCTTGTGAACAATGGTTTCAGTTTCTTGAACGTGTCCAATAACTTGTCCACCTTCAACTGCTGTTCCTTTTTCGACTACTGATTCAAAGGTCCATTTCTTTTCAAGGTCAAATGCGTCAGCGTCAACACCACGGGTGATGAAAACACCCATGACTTCTTCCAGAGTTGGAAGAGGGCGTTGAATTCCATCGTAGATCTGTGTTAATAGACCGGGTCCAAGAGATACGGACAAGGTTTCCCCAGTGTTGATAACTGGTTCGCCTGGTCGCATACCTGATGTATCTTCGTATACTTGGATAACAGCTTTGTCACCGTGCAATTCGATAACTTCTCCCATCAATCCTTCGGTGCCAACTCGGACAACGTCGTACATTCCTGCGCTCATTCCTGTTGCGGTGACCACAGGCCCCGAAATTCTGTAAATTACTCCTTCATTACTCATATTTATTTCCTCCTTTTTGGAATATCATTTCCATAGGTCGACTCCAATTGCTCTTCGAATGGTTTCTCTGAGCGTGTTGTCTTCTTCCGTACCGATACCAAGAACGGTCGGAGAGACAGAACCAGAAAGTTGCATACGCAGACGATCTGGCAAGGAGGCAAGAACCGTGGAGTCAACCACGACGATTCCTACATCCTTTGAATTGAGAAGATTACGGAAGACCTTGATACGTTCTTCTTCATCTTCTGGATTGAATAGTGTTGAGATACCAGCAAGCTGGAATCCGAGGGTGAATTCTGGTGAACCGACTACTGCAATTTCCATCATATCACCTCATAGTACGTGCGCCTCGAGTAACTCGGGCGGTAGACCTGCTAAACGTCCACGGACAATCATTCGAAGGTCCGTAACTTCCTTGACTTTCATAGCAACATAGTGAACAATAGGTAACGCAGATACTGGATGGAGGTAGCTCATCCTCTGCATTTGTTGATGTTCTCGTGCGTGAAGCCATGTAACCACAGCGTCCAAAGATTGTTCTTTTTCTGTGGTCTCCATTGCTGTTTCAAATCCTGCAATATCAAAGCGTGAATTGCTTCGAAGAAGATCCATCATTGCATCTCTGCCCCCATTGGCGACAGAGGACAATGCACGCTTTGGCAATAATCGTCCTCCAGTCAAGAGTTCATCGAGAAGATCGTTTCCTTCGATTCCGAAAGCAGATGCTTCCAAAACGTTGAGGATGTTTCGATGGTCAATTTCTGTGGACAAGACATTTCGCAAGTATCTTGCATCATTACTGCTGTGAGAAAGGGAAGCCATTGCGAATGAGAAGTAATGTCGGTCAAGAGCATCTTCATATTGTGCAAGGCTTGCATTCTCTGGCAAGCTTGTAAGGGCAGAACCGAATGATTTTCGGCGCATTTGCAAGGCAGCTGATGGTAAGTCATCAGCACTCTCCAGGATTTTAATCCAAGGAGTATTGATTTCATTCAAGTCAGGTAGGATATCCTTCCCTACTTTTTCTGCATCAATATCGTTCGCAACTGCTCTCAATACTGCTTTGGCATTTTGGTATTCATATCGACCCGTGTAAATCTCAACGATTTTTCGAACTCTTCCGTTACAATAAGAGAGAATCTTTGACAATTCATTCTCAAGATTGTGCGTAAGTGCAGCCTCAACCAAATCGCCACCAGTATATTTGGAAGCATAGAGGTTGATTTCGTTTTGATACCCACTTTCTGCAACAGCATTTGTGAGTTGTTCGGGTGATTGGTTGATCAATTGACGTAGTCGAGCTTTGTCCATTAATGCTTGACGGCGAGCCTTGGCTCGTGCAGCAACATATGGAGTATTACCCGATAACATCATTCATCCCTCATCCAAATAGTGTTTCGTTAATTGCAGCGCGTTCGTCGTTCCACGTTCTGTCTAGAAGTGTATCAAAGCGGAAGTCGAATGAAACCGAACCATCTGCAGCTTCCATCATGAAGCCACCAAGTCCGTTAATTTCGTCTCCGATTGTACGAGAACCTGCTTCTTTCTTCAATGCAGCCGCATCGACAGTAACTGGCCTTAGAACGAAATCCTTTCCAGAAATATCTCCAGCGTGTTTCAACAAAGATTTCAGAAGAGTTGCTCTTCCCTTCATTCCGGGATCG
>CALBJF010000226.1 GCA_937892665.1 uncultured euryarchaeote
GTATGTTTTTCAGAGTCGAGAGAAGGAATATTCTGTAAACAGGTTCAAAGAAGGGTAGGTATTGGTCAAGATAGAGGCAGCGAGATGGTATCGACTGAGTGGTTAGAAGCAGAAGTCCTGAAAGCTGTTCCTGATGCATCTGTGGAAGTAATCGATCTTCATCGAAGCGGTGATCATTTCCACATCCGAATCACAAGTCCAACATTCGAAGGCATGCGTCCTTTACAACGTCAAAAAATTGTGCTTGCCCACATGAAGCAATACATTCCACGACCCGTTCATGCACTCGATTTGAAGTGCATGACGCCTGAACAGGCTGCTGTTACTGGCGATACTGCTTTTGATCCGCATGGTGGCGGACAAGGCGTTCACATTCGACGTATTAATCGTCAAAAAGAGGAATAAACATGGACTGGACACCTGAAGAATTACAAGCAATCGTTGATGAACATTCATTGGTATTGTTCATGAAAGGAACACCTGAAGACCCACAATGTGGATTCTCAAACCGTGCTGCACAAGTTATGCAGTCATTGGGAGAACCATTTGCGGCTGTTAACATCTTGACCGATCCAAGAGCAATTCCAAGCGTTTGTACTTGGTCTGATTTCCCAACAATGCCACAAGTGTATGTTCATGGTGAATTAATTGGCGGTTCTGACATCGCTCTCGAGATGATGAACGACGGTTCACTCAAAGAGATGTTTGATGCTGGTCGTCAAGCTTGATTACACTGGTTTTCCAACTGCGTGAGTCTTCCAACCCATTGATTCGAGTTCATCTAGATCGAGAACTCGACGCCCGTCATAGAGAAGAGGAGTTCTCATTTGTGAGAGCAATCCACCCCAGTCAATATCTAAACATGCTTTGTGAGCAGTTACAAGAATGACTAAATCATATCCTTCTGCGTTAGTAATGTCATCAACAGCAACAACGCCTTCCGGATAGAGTGAAGATTCAATGTGAGGATCCCATGCACCAACACTGATGTTCTTTCCAAGTAATGTAGCTGCTAGGGGTTCAGCAGGAGTTTCACGAGGATCTCCTACTTCTGCTTTGTAAGACCAGCCAAGAAGCAGAACTTTTGCCTCTCCAGCGGGAACGCTAGCATTCCACATCAAATCGGTGACAACACCAGCAACGTGGCTTGGCATAGATCGGTTTACCGCTCTCGCTGCAGTGATGAGTCCTGCAGGAACACCAACATCCGCTGCTCGTTGAATCATGTAATACGGATCAACGGGAATACAATGGCCTCCAACTCCAACACCAGGAGTGTAACGATGGAAGTTCCACTTAGTAGCGGCTGCGGAAAGAACATCCTCAACGTCAACATCCAAAGCAGGGAAGATTCGAGCCAATTCGTTGACCAGTGCGATGTTGATATCTCTCTGAACATTTTCAATGACTTTCGCAGCTTCTGCGACTTCTAGTTTACCGACATAACGAACATCTTCAGAAGTCAATTTCGAATAGAGTTCGACT
>CALBJF010000227.1 GCA_937892665.1 uncultured euryarchaeote
CAATTCGAACAATCATATTGCCATTCTCATCAAGCGGTAAAGATGCCATGCCCTTTCCAACTTGAAGACCTTCATGAACTAACCGATGAAAATTTTATACAACCAAGTAACAGAAATGATACACCGGGGGGATTGTTTAAGTATTGCATTGACCATTATGAAACATGGCGAAGTCATCAATGTTGAGGTTTCTCATCATCGTTTTGACTATTCTATTCTTCGCACCAATTATTAGTGCAGATTCGAGTAATTTATTTTTTGAATCTACGTATGATTCAGAAATAGAAAACCAAGGCTTCAGGGCGATTGAACTGGATCAGAATGGAACTTTGGCTTACGCCTCATTCGGAAATACACTGGTTCAATATTCAACAAGTAATCAAGATACGATTCAATCGAAGTTATTTGAGCAGGATATTTTGTCCGTTGCTCTTTCGCCAGATGGAACAAGATTAGCTTTAACAATTAAAGACGGGGGCACAGCAACCGATACGATTTACGTACTCGATGCTGATACGTTCAATACAAAAATTTCCTCTCAAGCAACTGCTTCTAATGCTGTTCTCCTCTCATGGACAGATAACGGTGCTTCATTGATCACGAACCATCCGACATCGGGTTTAATCAAACTTAACCGTGAAGATTTGAGTACTGAAGTTCAGTTCATTGGAAACCTTTCAGGAGTCATAAAGTGTACGGACATTTCACCTTCTGGCTCTTACTTAATGGGAATAGACGAAACTGGAAGGCTAACAGTTTGGAATTCAAATGGTGATTATATACATCACGAATTTTTACTCGATAGTAGTGTTAATGATTGCTCATTTGATCCCACAGAATCGATGTTCACAGTAAGCATCAACGGCGATAAAATTCGAAAGTGGACTTTGGCGGGTTCCGAACTCAGACCCCTTGATATCCCTGGAATCAATTCATACAAATGGTCTTCAAATGGACAGTATGTTTACGCCCACAGAAGTAGTCTTGGTCAATTTCTCACCATATATGATTCATCGGATTCAAGTGAAATTTCAGAAGTAGCTATTTTCCATCAGTTTTCTGATTTTGAATTTTTGGAATCAAGTCCCGGAATTCTTGAATTTGCATTATTTACATCGAAAACAGAGCATGTTGTAACATATCATTCAATTCATCTAAGGAATGGAGTAGGGGAATCTGGTTCAGATTTTGATAGTGACGGTATTCCAAATTCAATTGATGACGATGATGATGGTGATGGCATAGAAGACATTTGGGATCTCAATTGCAATGCTGGAGCGAGTTTTAGTTGTGATTTATTGCCTGATGAAACATATATTCGTTCTATGAATTTAATTCTTAATGAAACTGTGCTAGAGGTAAAAGAAACCTTCACATTAAACAAATCAGATTCATCAATCATTCGAGATTTATCACGTTACTCAATGGATTCGGATCTTAAATTATCTGCTGAAGAATCCTTGCTCTTTGCAGCCTCATTTTGCGATAACATTCATGAAGAAAATTATTCGATCTCTATTCAAGATGCCATTGATATTGATGGAATTACATTAGAGTATTTCTCGATGCGTTGTAGCGTCGTTTCTGGTATGGAATTGACACAAGTTGATGATGATAGAACACAAATACGATATTCAATAATAACCAATTTTAACATGACTGGAGACATTATAATCGGCAGCGATGCTATTCGGATTTTATATCAACCAACTGATGTCCAAGGCAGCATCACGAGTCTTAGTGAACAGCATCCTATGGCAGTATCGGTTTCTGGGCAGGCATATGAAACCGATTCATTTTCACCATGGTTTTTACAAGAAGATACAATAACACTAAATTTGAAAGAAAAAATCTCAAATGAAAATGAGGATTTAGTTGATAGTTCTATCTTTTCTTCTTGGTGGTTCATTTGCTTGATTGTTTCTACGCTCGTCATTATTGGCTTTTTGTCTTATAAATTAAAAAATAAAGAAGATTCATACTCAATAAATTTGGATGATGAAGAAGAGCAAGAAGAGCAATTATATGATACTGATGAAGAAATATACGATACATCTTTTGGTGAGATTGAAGCGACTGAAACTTCTATCATTCCCAAAGAAGATATACCTGCGAAAAACCCTCCTCGCACCCGATCAACAACTGTACGTTCTGAGAAGAATCTAGATGCGGTCACTGCTCCTCGAAAGAGAAGAATCCGGGCAACTGAAGAGGATTCAACCGTTAGAGTATCCAAACGACGTCGTTTAGTCGATGATCAGGTTAAGCCTAAAATAAGGAAGCGCAGAGCTGTACGCCAATCTAGTGATGTTGAAGATATTGAGATGTCTGATGTTCTGAATCGATATGAAGAGAACTAATCACCACATAAATTCAATTTTTTCTTTCATCCCACAACAGAGGGTCAAATATTCTTGCAAACCGGATACGTGCTCAGCATCTAGTCTGTTAAAGACCTCGCCGAAGTACCTATTCATACGTTCAATCGACATCTCAGACTGTTGATGTGCATTGAGGATAACGTGCTCTCTCGTCAAAGGATCGTTTTCGAACAATTCTAAGCGTTCCATTAAAGCTGAATGTGCTCGTTTTACGAATTCGATTGGAGTATCTTTTCTTGCTGCGAATACTCCGAATACCATCGGATGACCTGAATGTTCAAGCCACGCTTGTCCGAGATCTAATTGAACAAGTTCCGGGTTTGTTTTCGCTCTGTCGAGGGCTCTGTCCCCGATTAATAATGCTCCATCGCATCTGTCGAGCATACTATCGAGATCTGGACCCATCTCGACAGGCCGCGGATCGAGACCCCTTACTTTTAATAAATATTTGAGTAAAGCAACCGAAGATGCTGAATCACTAGGCATTGCAACGTCTCTCATTTCCTCTACGGGTCGGTTTCCGAAAACAAGCACACTTCCAACTTCACCTTTCGAACTTATTCCAATTTCGGGTATTAATACGAGCTCTTGGTGGTGACGGGCAAAATCAGCAGCAGGTATTGGTGCAAGCACGCAATCTCTTCTCAGCAGATGGCCTGTCAACCATGAAGGGGGTGCTGGGAGGACGTTGAATGAGGGGTCAAGGCCAAGAAAGAGAGGATCACAGTTCATGAATGCAACCCGACCAATCGTATTGGCCCACAACAATTCGCTTCTTGGATTCATATCTATCCCTCATATCACAGGTAGTCTACGCGGTTCTTT
>CALBJF010000228.1 GCA_937892665.1 uncultured euryarchaeote
ACGTCCGCGTCTCTCGTAACGGATGGGTTGAATCAACCGCTCGAGATACAACCAACAATAACGGTTCCTTCTTCATTAGCATTATCACTCCTGAAATCGACGTTCCAGATGGACTGAAGTACGAAGTTCAGACATACAATGAACGAAATCCGACACATGTAATGGCACCAAACTCTGATTGGTCAAGAACGTACAAGGTTGATGCAACACCTCCTGAGCGTGTTAAATTGTATCCAACAGACGGTTCGTATGAAGCAGGAGTCAACCAGCAAGATGTCAGCGTCTTAGTGCGTGACGCTGTTGGTGTTCCAATGGAACTGACGCTCAAGTATTGGGTCGAAGCAGACCATGACGTCAACAGAAACGGTATTGCTGATGTTGGAGAATACGCGAGTAAGCAAGTTACAAACATGAGCGAGGACAACAACAAGTGGTTCATAACGACAATTGATCACTCCAGAAACCCGAACATGGGCCGAGTATCTTACTACTGGGAAGGTGGCGACCAAGCTGGAAATCCAATCTACTATTCCCAATCTGATTCAGAAGGCGTGGTTTACGAACTTCAATCAGGGCCAGGATTCAACTTTGATGATGCAACATTCCAGACTCGAAAGGATTCCGCTGCTGTCTTTACTGGCCTTGAGTGGGTTGGACACAATGATGACGAAGCAGTGTATGCAGGTCTTGAACAATCGATTACAGTCGGCTTTATTGATGCCAATACTGCAATCGACTTCGAACATATCTCACTCGTCTTTGACTTTGAGGGGCCAAATCCAAGCAGAGATGCACAACGTATCTCCTACTCAGGATTGAATGATACCTTCTGGAGCGAAAGCAAGTACATCCATCTCAGCCAAGCAAGCAGGATGCATGAAACAACCAATGAATCAGGACTTCCTTGGATTATTGTAACGTTTGAATTCACCTTTGCATGGGATTGGCCTGATGAAGAAATGGGAGATCTTGCTCTTGTTTTCAAAGAAAGAGGCTCCCCTGAAGACGATATGATTCTGATTTTAGAACACACATTCAGAATTGAGAATGATTTCACACTCTCTCCAACAGATTACACTGTTGAGGACGTTAGTGAACCAAGAACAGGACAAGTTGCTGATGGAACTCGTGTCCGTAAGGACGACAGGTTAGCGTTCAGCGGGCGTGTCGTATACGAAGGAAGCAACGTACCAGCGCCTCGAAATGTTGGTATTTTGGTGGAAGTCTTTGATGGTGAAAAGTTGTGGAGCGATGGCTCCCTAACCGACGATGGAGAATACTTGATCGAAGTACCACTCGATTCTGCTAAGACGTTGCAATCTTCACCTACTCGTACGTGTTTGATTTCAATTACGAACATTCCTGGTCGTGGAGAAGACATGACTGGAACATTGGTTTCGACAACCCTACGTGTTGTTGTTGACGATGCAGCTCCTCGAGTTGTTCGTCGAATGGCTCCATTGAATGTGATCGATGTTTCTTCAACGAACGACCTCTCTTCCATTTACGTGGAATTCCAAGGCTCTGAAGATGCGGATTTGACCGGTTCTGAACAAATGATTCATTGGGTCATGCGTGACCAGACTCGAACTGTCACCATTGGTGCAGGATCTGCTGTACTCGGAATGCAACAAGTCGATCAAGTCGTCTATTGGACAGGTGAAGTTGACATTACTGCTGGCGGAACAATTACTCCACAAGCAGGTGATTTCGTTGGATTTTACATGACCGGATGGGATGCTGCTGGAAATCAGTTCCCGCTCGTATCTAACTCTGAGGCAAGTCCAATTCCTGAACTTGCCTTCGATGATACAGACTTTGAGCGTCAGTGGGTTCGGCTCGGAGCGGTTGGTCCAGAATTGAGAGTTAAGTCAATTGAAGTGTCTGATGATCACGTTTCTCCTGGTTCTTCCGTTGAGATTACAGGTACTGTTGTCAACAACGGTGGGGCGACAGATTCTCAATT
>CALBJF010000229.1 GCA_937892665.1 uncultured euryarchaeote
ACAGGTGTTCTAAAATGATGAAAAACATAGAATTAATTGCGGCAGGAGCAGGTCTGGTAGGACTTGTTATTGCGTTTGTACTATATCAGCAAGTAAACAAAGTAAAGATAGACAACAAACTTGTAGCAGATATTACTGATGAAATTCAAAAAGGTGCTATGGCGTTCCTCTTTGCAGAATACAAAGTTCTCTCGATATTTGTTGTTGTAGTCGGAGCAGTTCTTGCCGTTTTGAATGATGTTGAAACATCCATCGCTTTCTTTGGTGGTGCAATTGCTTCCGTCGTCGCTGGATTCTCTGGAATGCGAGCGGCTACTTCTGCGAATGGCCGAACTACAATGGCTGCTAAGACAGATGGCCGAGCAGGTGCTTTGGCAGTTTCATACAACGGTGGGGCCGTTATGGGTCTCTCTGTTGGAGGTCTTGGACTTCTCGGAATCTCACTTGTTGCATTCTGGCTTAGCGCCGGAGACGAAGGCTCAAACCTTTCTGCTGCGGCAGGATTTGGAATGGGTGCTTCTTCCATTGCTCTCTTTGCTCGTGTCGGTGGCGGTATTTACACCAAGGCTGCTGACGTCGGTGCTGATCTTGTTGGTAAAGTCGAAGCAGGAATCCCCGAAGACGACCCTCGAAATCCTGGAGTTATCGCAGATAACGTCGGGGACAATGTCGGTGACGTTGCTGGAATGGGTGCTGATATCTTCGAATCCTTCGTCGGTTCAATTATCGCAGCAATGATTATTGCAAGCAACTCTGATCTTATGGGCGTTGATTATGTTATGATGCCTATCATGCTCGGCCTGATTGGGTACCTTGCTTCAATTATCGGCGTCTTCTCAATGTATGTCCTCAAGAACGGCAAGGACGCAGCAGCGGCTCTTCGTAACACAACCTTCATCGCAGCAGTTCTGTTTTGGGCTGGTGGCTATCTCTCTATCGAACGAGGATTGATCGATGTCGATATCGGTGTAATGCATTCAGTTGTCCTCGGCAGTATTGTCGGCATCCTAATCGGCATTGTCACAGAATACTACACTGGTATTGAACCAGTCTTCGGAATCAAGCCAAAGGCAATCCCTCACATTGGTGAAATGTCGAAAACAGGTCCTGCTACGAATGCAATCGCAGGTCTTTCTGTCGGTATGATGTCAACATTCGTTCCAATCCTGCTCATTGCAGCAGGTATACTCGGAGCAAATCACTTCGGTGGTGAGGAGTATGGCCTCTATTGTATTGCTATGGCTGCAATGGGTATGCTGGCTACAGTCGGCGTTACAATGACCGTCGACGCTTACGGGCCAGTTGTTGACAATGCTGGTGGAATCGCTGAGATGAGTGGCCTAGGTGCTGATGTCCGAGCAATCACCGATGAACTCGACACGATTGGTAACACAACTGCTGCAGTTGGCAAAGGATTCGCTATCGGTTCTGCTGCTTTGACTGCACTCGCTTTGTTTGCTGCTTATACGGCTGCAATTACTGGAGTTTTGGATCTCACGCTCACCAACCCAAGGGTTGTCGCTGGGCTCCTCATCGGTGGCGGTCTACCCTTCGTAGTTGCTGCAATGACTATGACTTCAGTCGGAAAGGCTGCAGGTGACATGGTTGTCGAAATCCGTCGACAATTCGGAATCATGAGAAAGGCACTCGAATCAGATACTCCTGAAGGGGTTGATGTTTCTGATGTCTCAACATGGCCAACTCAAATCGAATCCGAAGGAACCATGTATCCTGACAGCGCTTCCTGTGTTGATATTTCCACTAAGGCTGCTCTTCGTGAGATGGTTGGTCCAGGTGTCGTTGCAGTCCTCGCTCCAGTTGTTGTTGGTATTGTACTTGGATGGGACGCACTCGGCGGTCTTCTTGCTGGTTCTTTGGTCACAGGTGTTCTCATGGCTTTGTTCATGGCAAACGCCGGTGGTGCTTGGGACAATGCAAAGAAAGCCATCGAACAAGGTCACATTGAAGGTGCCCAGAAAGGCGATGATGCTCACGAAGCAGCTGTTATCGGTGACACAATCGGTGATCCATTCAAGGACACATCTGGTCCATCATTGAATATCCTCATCAAGCTGATGTCAATTGTGGCTGTCGTTCTTGCTGGAACTGGACAACTTACAGATAAAGGACTTCTTTGATTCTAAAGCGTTAGACTCTTGAAGAAGCGCATGTACGGTATCTCATGACTGGAAGGATAAAGGCACCTTTTCTGGTGCTGCTACTCTTGTGTACGAGTGTTCTCGCAGGATGTGTAAGTGACTCTGAGTCGGCTGAAGAAGCAGATGCAACAACCGAAGAACAGAAGCAACTGCCTGTTTGGGAGATTGGAGATAATTGGCTCTACACGTTCATTACGCCTCAGTTTGGTGAAGACAGTGCACGCCTCGTGGTTGCTGACGTTCGAACGGACGATGGATTGTTCATGCTTGGAATCTCCTCGGAGGGCGAAGCTCAACGGCATGCGGTCATCAATCACAATCCATTCTTGGGAAGGGTCACCATGGATGGGTTGTCGGTTTACGAAAACGGTGATCCACAACCGGTGTTCAACTTCCCATGGGCAGTTGGCAATTCATGGCAATTTAGGCTTCTCGGCCAAGACTGGACGGCCACCACAGACAACATCTACAACGGAGATGTCACCATTTCAGCAACATCAACTGAAGACCATGAGCTCAGTTATGTCTTTAGTGGCAGCCAAGGCTTCATCAAGAGCCTGCTTTGGACGGACAACGAGGGGATTGACCACTTGGAGATGAACCTTAACCAAAAGAAAACGGATTACTCTGGCGATGTCTTTTTCTATCGTGCAGGTGATATCCACGACAATTTGTACGAGGAAAACGACCAGGAAATTTATGACACCTTCCTTGATGAAGGCTACTCCCCAAACGAAGTTTGGGATACCTTGGTTTGGTACCTTGACGTCGAAATCAGTCAGCAAGGGGGTTCAGGTTCACTGAGCATCAAAGACCACCAAGGAGCTTCCCCCCTTACCCGTGCCTGGGGCGCGGGATCGACTGAAAAGGGCTCATTTGGCACCATTCCATCAAATTCAGGCGACCATTCCATCACTGTGACTCTGCGGGGTCAAGATTCCTTTGTTCATCTCAAGGTTGCAGGAGCTCTTGTTCGCTCTTGGACGCTATGAGGTGTTAACTTGCCCACGCTTGTCATGATGCATGGTATGACAGGTACTGCTGATATGATGAGGCCATTTGCCGAGAAGATTCTTCCAGAGGGTTGGACCTTACTTGTTCCTGATGCACGTTTCTCACATCCGCTTCGTGGAAATACATGGTGGCGATACGAAGAAGATAATCCAGACGTT
>CALBJF010000230.1 GCA_937892665.1 uncultured euryarchaeote
TTGTAAAGAGAGCAAACCGCCAATAATGATAATGACCCATCCACCAGTTTTCAGCATAGTTGGAACATCAGGTCCTCCGCCTTCTTGAACTGCGGGTGGTGTTTGCGCAACTGTTTGGGCTTTTACTTCGTTTTCAACGGTTTCTTCAGCAGCATTAGCCTTGCTTAGTAGCCCACTCATTTACTCATCTCATATTGACGTCGCATGCGGAGGTTAAGAACCCAACCCCGATACGGGCGAATGTTGTATGCTTTTCAGCAGTTAAAGTCCGGGAGCGGCTTCTCGCCACTCTCCTTCTTCATCTTCAGTTCCTAGGAACCGACGACCAGCGACTGCAGCTGCGAGAGCAACCATCGAAAGGGCAGGGATGATTTCAAAGCCAGGGAGATAAACACCACGGACGTAGATTGTGATCATCTGTGACTCACGGTCACAGCCACCGTTCTTACAGGAGAAATCGGATTCAGCGTAGAAATCAAGGGTGTGATAAGCATCGGTCCAACCTTGCGTCTTAGGAGTACGAATCTGAATTCGAACCTTTGCAGGGGCAACCATTGGTTCAACGTTGACCTTACTGATTGGGATGTTAATGTTGAATCCTGCGTCTTCGAGTTTCTCACGAGAACTCTCAGAGATACCAACCTTCATGAAATCGAATTGGTTTCCGAGATTGTATACCTTAAATTCAAAGTCCTTGTCGGTCTTAGGCATAAGTTGTACGAAAGGCTCGACTGCTTCAACTTGTAAGAGTGCGAATTGGGTGATTGAAACAATCATGGAAGCCCCAGATGTAGCGACGTTAGCAGGAGGTACTCCACTGATCTCTTGGACGCTTCCTTGAACAACCAAACTTCTTGCTTGCATTGTCATGAATGGTTGAGCACGGACAACAACTTGGAAGTCCTCTGATTGGCCTCCACCGACATAAATATCACCGGGAGCTGCCGCTGCAAGTCCATCTGATGTAACAGACAATGCTATCTTTTCGATGTACGCAGTAGGGTTCGTTGCAGTACATGTTGTAAATCCAACAAGGGTTGAACCTGGTTTGACGTCGACCTTAATCTCGGCAGGGGCACAGGTAATTGAGACCGCTGCAGTAGGCAATTGTGCTTGTGCAGGAACGGCTACAAGCAAGATTGAGGCTAGATAAAGGGCCAAAACGCAAATTGATCTCTTAACTCCAGACATTGTGCTCACTGATTCAACCCACCATATCGACCCTCATAACCATTTTGCCGGTAAGTGTATGATTACAGGTAGAATGTGGAAGAAAAAAAAGTGGGCCCGAAGGGATTTGAACCCTTGACCGCCCGGTTATGAGCCGGGTGCTCTAACCAACTAAGCTACAGGCCCGATAATGCATGCTGGAACATGAAGTTCATGAGTCTGCCGAGTCAAACATGGCAAGCGATGATTGGGACGGTTTAGTTTTCGAACGCACCAATGCTTCACATTCGTCACGAATCTCTTCAGGAACAAAAACCAAGATCTGTTCATCGGATTGTGAAAGGGAACGAATCAGAGGAGAATGTTCTGCTGCATCTCGTCCGTCTTCGAGAATAATGCCTTGCTCATAGGGCATATAGCCCCGTTTTCGAATCGAAGCAGTAATCAAATCATGTTCAGGATCAAAACCTGCCTCTTCAATGAATAGAGCCACTTCGGTTTGAATGACTTCAAACATCTCCGATGTGAGTGAAGGTATTCGAAGAGATTTGTGATAATCTCGACGAGCCATGAGCCGAGAAGCGTAATTTGAAAGAATCTCATCTTGATTCCGAGAGAAGCGACTCATAGCCACCTTCACGTGCGAATCATGAAGTTCCGCATATTGCTCGGCGGTCAACGAGTCGTTCAACAACATGTGCTCAACTTCTGCTCCGAGTGTAAGTTTACCTTCCGATGCAAGCGTTCTTGCACGAGCCAACATCCGTACAAGATAGGCTTGAGTAAGCATGTTGACTTTGTGGAAATAGACTTGATTGTACATGTGATATCTGGTGACGAGATAAGCTTCTATTGCAGGTAAACCCCATGACTTCACATAAAGACGGCCTTGATCGTTCACTCTCATAGCACGAATTACCCTTGCACTGTCGAATCCACCGATTTGAGCCCCAGTATTGGCTTGGTCGCGAATCATGTAGTCCATTCGATCGACATCTAATTGACTGCTAATGATTTCTTTCAAAAATGGAGCAATGGCTACACCATCGCATTCCTTAGCTCCGTCTAAGATCGAAAACAGTCGTTTTTTCCTCTCAGTACCGAGTACTTCATCGAGAACTTGGCCAATTTCAGAGGATGTATTCTCGAGCATGATTCTGCCCCAATGTTCGTGTGAATGATATGTTGCAAAAACCTCTGGTGTTTCCAGAAGATGAGAATAAGGTGGATGGCCAATATCGTGAAGGAGGGCTCCTAGGCGAACCAATTCAGCATCCTCATTTGATAGAAGACCTGGTTGAACTTCCTGCAGTGAGTCTGTCAATGCACCTGCAAGGTGATAGGCGCCCAATGAATGAGCAAAACGAGTGTGAGTGGCTGAAGGGAACACAAATTCGCACGTTGAAAGTTGTTGTACATTTCGTAATCGTTGGAATTCATGCGTATCAATGATTCTTGCATGATGTGCTGGCACCAAGATATCACGATGAATTTCATCGCGGATAACCCTGTCTCGCATAGTTAGACCTGTTCATTCGTTGCATTTCAAGGCATCTCCTCTCAGAAAGCCGAAGGGCAACGGCTATGCCCTGTAGGCGAAACCCCTGTCCATGGCGGCTAGTCTCAAGTCCTTTCTCGCTCGATTATCAACTGATGACCCTGAAACCAACGGTCCAAGATTATGGGTTATGTTCGCCATATCGCTCCTGTTAGTGGCAACCCTGAACTGGTATGCAATGGTTCGTGAACCATCCGTTGTGGATGTTGACGATTTAACAGAGTATGTCAACGAGGTTGTCAAAGTCGAAGGGACATTGATTTCATGGGTCGAGGACCCTTACAATTCTGGAGATAATCGGCTCGATGCAATCATTGATGATGGAACCGGAGTTGTTGAGTTGAGATGGTATCGGCCTGGAAACACACCTCCCATCGGCACGAACGTCACAATCATAGGTGATGTCATCAATTACGAAGGACGGATGTGGATACAGGCTCTAGGAGCTGGAGCAATGAGTTGGAAATCTTCCGATATCCCAGACGTTCCTTTATTGGCCATTTCAGATGTTGCGATAAACCCAGAGGCCTTTGATGGAGAAATAATTCAACTCACCGGATTCATTTCGAAATCTCTCGCCCCTGATATCGCTTTTGGAAACGCCAAACTTGGAGACCATCCTAACTATGGAAACTCTGAACACCAAGTAGGCATGACCATTCATTCCTCAACAGGACAATGGATTGAAGCAGGTTCCAAGGTCACTGTTCAAGGAGTTCTTTCCTATCAACAGCGAGAATTACGCTGGAACCTTGGAGTACAAGGACCTGAAATCATGGTTGACCGTAATCATCCAATTGAAATTCCTTTACTTGATTGGTCTTCTCAATCAACTTGGATGTATCAATCAGGCAGAACTGTCGATGTTGCGGGTATGCTCTCAATCGATAATGGTACATGGGAACTAACGGGTTCAGCCGGTTCACCATTATGCGTAATACCGAGCGATGATGATAAATCCATGGCCGAGACATGGGAAGGAAAGGCAATCAAGATGCGTGGTCGTCTGGTATGGAATACGGCAATCTCATCGTGGTGCCTCGATAAAGCAGGTGATTCAAGTGAATCCCTTACAGCCACATCCACCATTAATGACCTACTGTTAATGCTTAGCGCTAACCCAATTGCTGCTCTAAGTGATCCAAATACCCATTACACAGTTGCAGCCTACATGAAGTATGCAGTTGAACCGAGCGTCGAAGATGAATCAGGATACTTTACTGATTCTGCCGGCTACACTCCAGGTTGGACAAGCATCGCCGTAACAATTCCCGGTCCTCGTTCGACATGGCTTGAGGCTGGTCAAGCTGTTGTTGCCGACGTAACTGTTTCTTGGGACGATGAAAATATGCGTGCAGAATTACTTATTCATGACCTCTCTGAAGGAGAGAAAGTGAATCCTACAACGCTTCTTTGGTCTGATGGTGCAACTCAATGGAGCTATGATAAGAACAAAGTTGTTCGATTAAACGGTCTTGCTGTTGAAGAAAACGGCACGTGGTTCCTTTCAGAACCAGGGAGTGAAAAGAAGGTACGTCTTAACGCCCTTGGCAACTCCATTGGCCTTGATGAATTACATCTCGGAATAGCGATGACATGGGAAGGTCGTTTGCTTCAAGTTGAGGACAGCAAGTCGATGGCAGTCATTTACGCCTTGGAAAGCGCAGATGTTGATGACAGAGATAACGATGGACTTAGTGACACTCTTGAGAACTCCTTTGGAACCAGTTCTTATTCCGAGGATTCAGATGGAGACGGTACGAGTGATCGTCAGGAATACATAGACCAACAATGATGAGGTGAGAAGATGATTGAGGCGTATTTCACTGATTTATGGTGGCTTCTTGGAGCGCTCTTCTTCGGCGTGTTCATGGGCTCCTTGACTGGGCTTATTCCCGGTTTTCACGTCAACAATGTTGCTTTGATTTTACTTGCTTTATCACCTGCATTGCTCGATTTAGGAATCCCTCTTTCAGCGGTTGCGGCAATTATTGTATCGACAGGTACTGTGCACACGTTCCTGAATTACATTCCATCAGCGCTTATTGGTGCGCCTGACGGAGATACAGCGTTATCGCTATTGCCTGGGCATAGGATGTTGCTGTCAGGAAATGCTGCACGAGGTGTTGCTTGGTCTGCAAGAGGTTCTCAATTGGGGCTCTTCCTATCGCTGCCCCTCATCATTGTTGCACGAATTGCCTTTGGACCTGAACTTGATTGGTACAATGGATTGCGCAGTTGGCTGCCAGTGATTCTTCTAACGATTTCATTGCTTCTTCTTGCAACTGAAACGACACGTCTTGATTGGCCGAAGTGGCTTCAGAAGATTACATTTAAGAAACTCGGAAATGATAGTCGTCTTGCTGGATTCTTTGCGGCTACAATCTTTTTCCTTCTCGCAGGATTGTATGGATGGGCAGTGTTTGAACTCCCGGTCGATAGCCCAGTGGGAATGCCATCGCCATCCCTCCTCCTTCCAAGTCTAGCAGGGCTATTCGGCATTGCTAATTTATTGGATATTTACGCGACGACAAGTCACCTTCCACCTCAACGAGAAAATTGGGATTTGCCACCGATTAAACCCCTTATTGCTCCATGTTTTTGGTCAGCAGTAGCTGGAGCGAGCATGGGAGTTTTACCCGGAATGACAGCATCTCAAGCAACTGTTTTGGTTATGGGTGGAAGGAACGTTGCAGCAAAGGTGCAAGGAAAAGAAGGCTATGGGATGGACTGGGAAACCCGCCGATTGACAGAACTTTCTGATGATGAATTACTTGAAATCGCTATTGCGGAAGCGGAAGGCGGTCATGAAGGGCCGCAAACAAAACAAGATTTGGAAGTCATTGCCATTCTATCAGCAGTTAATACTGCAGTTACGGTCATGGTTCTTGGGTTCCTTTACATCATTGGAAGATCACGTTCAGGTGCAACACTTGCTCTGAAAATGATGTATCCTATCGAAACATGGAACTCAACAGAGCCTACTGCTGATTTCATCAGATTACTCGCTGTTTGTCTTGCGGCAGGAATTATGGCTATGCCGATTATGAAAATTGTAGGAAAAGGAATGCTGCGACTTCACGCTGCGATTCCATTGCAATCCATGGTTATGGGTGTCATTATCTTCGTAGCTGCTCTTGTCTGGCTTTCAACGGGATTCGTCGGAATAGGTGTCCTTATCGTAGGAACCATCCTTGGAATGATGCCTCCTCGAATTGGCATACGTAGAAGCCACGGCATGGGAATTATTCTTGTTCCGATCATGATTTACACATTCGCACAAATGGCTGATAACTTTGGTTTCATCTGATTT
>CALBJF010000231.1 GCA_937892665.1 uncultured euryarchaeote
GTCCTTCAAGTCCGCACTGCTGTTCATGTAAGTAACTGGAACGAGATATGATTCACCCTCTTCTGCAACGGATGCTGGTTCATTACGGTGGATTGGATCTTTCAAATCTGTGGAGGAAAGCATCTCATCCCAGGCTTGTTCAACATCAACAAGTGTCGCCATGTCAGCCATTGAACAACCAGCACGTATGTTTGGAAGCATGACTACTTGATCAGACGAGGTGAGTATATCGGCAGACTCTGCCATGAAGTGAACGCCACAGAAAATGATGTACTTCGCATCTGAATCTGCTGCTTTTTGACTAAGCATGAACGAATCTCCAAGGAAATCAGCATGCATAACGATGCTGTCTCGTTGATAATGATGTCCAAGAATCAACAAGTCATCACCCAACTCTTTCTTTAGTTCAGCAATCCTTTCAGCAATTGCTTGATCTTCGGGAGACATCGAGGTTGAGGAGAAGTCAACCGCGCACATAGCCAATGAAATCGACATGGTGTTCACCCTCTCCACTCCGCTGACTGATTTGAACCCTATGCAAACGCTGAACTTATCATAACGAGCGGTTTCGGTCGGAGTAATGGTCTTCATTGACGAAGAACGACTTCACCTCGGAGCAGAGGCAGAAGTATGGCGAGGTTCATGGATGGGGCAATCGGCAATTCGCAAACAACGACGGAATCGTTCATGGAGACATCCTGATCTCGACGATAGACTCGGTCGAAGAAGAATGATTGCAGAAGCAAGATTGTTGGTTCGGTTGTATGGCGGGGGATTGAATGTCCCCTTACTGCTTGATTGTGATATGTTTGAACAACAATTGGTCATGAGTCATGTCCAAGGCAAACCGTTGATCGAAATTCTCAATGATACCTCAATACCAGATGATGTCGTCATGGATATTTTGAAGAATACGGGCCAAAGTATTCGTATGCTTCACCGACAGGCTGTTGTCCATGGAGATTTATCGACAAATAACATCATCATAACATCTGAAAACGAAGCAGTACTCATTGATTTTGGACTCGCTCGAATTGAATATGAAACAGAATTATTCGGTATAGACCTTCACGTTCTTTTTGAAATCCTTGGTGCATCTCACCCACACAGAAAGGATGCTATTGAGGCCGTCATCGAAGGCTATGCTGCTTGTGAGGAAATTCATGGCCCAGCAGAAAACACACCCGGCGGTAAACCTGTCGATATGCAAGACGTACTCGAACGCTTCAATCTCATTCGGACTCGTGTCCGATATCATGGTTAAGTGATTCTTTCTTGTCTTCATCTTGACGTTGAATAATGAAAATGAATGTCAGTACGATAAGAACCATTACTGCAAATTGGAGAACAACACTGGAATATGTAGCAAGGTCAGTTCCACGAGTTAACACCTTCACAACAAGTTCACCATCATCGCCTTCTTCAAGATAAACGACACCTTCTTCAACGACGATTGGTGCATATTGATTGATACTGTCTGAAGTCAACTGTTCACTAATCTTCGTTTCGAGATTGTATTGATGTATTTCCCAATCGAGGTATTGGTCAAGAAGATTCGTCGGATCAAGATGGTCTCGTCCTTCCCAAACAAGATATTCATAGCCCATTGAAATATTGTTAATTGGGAATTTCGCATCGAATGGCATCGATTGTTGGACCGTTCCACGATCATAGAGAACAAGTCGATTTATTGCAGAAACATTGACGATTGTAGCGATGTAGTTTTCATTAAATGCTACATCAGTAATCGAAGCATTTTGATAATCGACAAGCAATCCCCATTCTTCCAACTTCAGGTCTTGATCCTCACTTGATGTTGCATTCATGACGATGTTTTGCGTACCAGAGATTCCAATAGTCCCAATGTGAACAGTTGTCGGCATTTCCTTCGAAATCATCACAAGTTCGTTTCCTTGAACTGAGATCATGTCGATGCTTTGACCCTCAGGAAGCATGGGTAAAACGATGTCTTGACCCTCGGCATTAACAGCTTGAATTTGGTCATTTGATGTGTAAATAAGTACAGGTTCATTTTGTATATTGGTCAACTCCAACCCATCTACTTCTGTTTGATTTACCACAAGAAGAGTTTTCGCCGGTTTGTTTAGATCGACAAGCATAATCTCTGAGCTGTTCGCCATAACCAAATAATTCTCTTTCAAGGCGTACATAGAATCAATATCCATTGCTGGTTGAATAACATCGATTGCATCATCAGAAGTTGATGATAGATTGTGGACAATTACAACAGCAACACCTGATTGATTGTCGAGGGTGGCAAGCCACCCATCAGAAGCGACTGCTCCTTGAGCAGATTGTACACCCTCTGCTGGCAGGTCTTTGTTTGTAAGATCCCATGTAATCACTCCAGCAGTGAGGATGAGGACAATAACAATCATTGCACCTGTTTCTTTACTTGTTGGTTTTAACAACTTCAAAGTGAATTTTTTACTACGATTGAATACGAACTTTAGTGAGTGAATCGGACGAGTTAGAATCGTTGCAAGACGGCTGTTAATAGTGCGTTCATCTAAAACATTCCAAACAGCAGTATTCGATTTGTCGACCATTTTCACGGTTAGTGCGCCAATCATCATCCCACCGATGATATCTGAGAACCAGTGAATTCCAAGGTATACGATGGCAAATGCAGTCACAATGATGTAGATCAAGGTCATGTTTTGGAAACGCTTCCAACGACCATCATGATCGTGCTTCCTGAATGTAAGCCAAATTGAGAATGGTACAGCTATGTGGAGAGATGGCATGCAGTTTGTGAATGCATCAATCCTTCTGAACCATGTTTCGATCTCAGGATTTAGAGTGTATGCAATAGCATCCATATCCTCGATGTAAAATCCAGTTACTCGAACATTGAAGAACAGATAAAATGGAATAGCTAAAATGTAAACCCATGCGATACATAGAGCAATTCTATCGGCCATCCATCGGTCATCGAAGTAAGCCACATAGAAGATGGAAGCATAAGTAATGAACATAAATCCAGAGATGTAAAAGTGCGTCATTACGCTATCAAGCCAATCTGCTCGGAATGTCTCCTGAACCCATACAACAAGATCCCCCTCGATTGCATAGATGTAGGGTGTCATATCGATTCCAGTTCGAGCCATGAAGATTCGATCGATTTGGTCAAGGAAATCCTTTGCATTGTAGATTGAGAGCGCAAGAAGAAGGTGGAGCCAGTAACGGCGGATAAAATCAACAAAACCTGATAATGTCATGTTCGCCCAAGGTGGCTTGAAGTAAGGCATTGCAAAGACACCAACAGCCAATGCACTGATGAGCCAGGTTAGATAGACACCATCCATGAGTAGACCTCCTTGTACATGCGCTGCAGCCTTGCATTGAAGAAACCTGCACCTGCTTAGGGCTCAGAAAGGGCGAATCACCATGCTCCGTGAACGTAGGGGCGTCCACGATCTGGGTCATTTCGATGGGCGAGGTCCCAGATTCTCTCAAATCGGTAGATACCACTCGAACATCCAGTAGCCCATTCAAATGATATAGCATAATTGCCAACTGTTTGAACCATTGGCTTTTGTTTCGGGTATGCTTCGACAGTCCTACGCAATTGCATACTCATCTCATCTTCGTTGCGTAGAGGAGAACATTTTGCACAAGGACATGCATGCCGAAGGTCATCGTATGTTACAACAAAGCATGTCCCATCTTCATAGGTGAGTTCCATATCAGTATCTCTGCGTTCAAGTTTACGCAATTCGAGAATCTCTTCAGCCATAGTATCACATCAAATGATTTCCAAACTCGAAGATGTACCCTGTGCTAATTGTGATTGTACCGAGGATACGACCTTGGCAAATGCAATTGCAGAAGCGCCTTCAGGTTCGCTGACGATACGGTGAACACCGTCGTCTCCACCTCGGACAAAGCCCGGATCAAACGGAAGGGCGCCCAAGAAGGGTACACCGAATTCTTCCGCAGTGGATTGCCCACCGCCTTTTTTGAAGATGTCTAGTGTGATGCTGAATTTACCTTCTTCGTCACAAGTTGCACTAAGAGTTCGTCCTGCAGGTGCAGCAATTTCTACAGTTGAGCCAGGTGTACCTTTGCCATGGATTGTGTATCCACTCATGTTCTCAACAACTCCCAATACAGGGACTTTCAAAGAAGAAGCGAATGAAATCGACTTTCTGCTGTCGAGCAATGCTACGTCTTGTGGTGTTGTAACAATGACCATTCCGTCGATGTCTGGAAGTGATTGTGCTACAGTCAATGGCTCATCAGACGTGCCTGGTGGGAAATCAATGATCAGATAATCTAGTTCGCCCCATTCGACATCACCAATGAATTGTTGAATCGCTCCGAGTTTGATTGGGCCTCTCCACACAACAGGTGTATCTTCGTCTTCAAGAAGAAATGCCATGGAGATGACCTTGACTCCAAGATGCCCTTGTGCAGGGTATATACGGCCACCTTCAACGTGAAGTTTTCGACCATCAAGCCCCATCATCTTCGGCACGTTTGGTCCAGTGATATCGATATCTAAGATTCCAACTTTATGGCCTTGTTGTGCGAGAGCAACTGCAAGGCCTGTCGATACCGTTGATTTTCCAACACCTCCCTTTCCAGAAAGTACCATGATCTTGTGCTTGATTTTCCTTCCAATTTCAGCCATTGACATCTTACGCTTCATTTGAGCATAAGCCTGTTCCATTTGCTTTTGTTGAGCAGGATCAGCAGCATTTGCGGCTTCGCCTGCAGGTTCATTTCCAGGACTGTGCATGGACACGGGGGAATCGGACATAGTGTGTAGGAGATGGGTGGGCTTTTTCAAATCACGCTTTTGCTTTGCAAGCCATAGCGAAGAAGAAAATGAGTTACAATTGCTATCAATGGAAAAACAAGAATCATTGGACTCCATTGCATATCAGCGTATGCCCAACCCAATCCAACTGAAAGCGGGATGGATATCAGCGCCCCAATTTGGAAAGCTTCTCCACGTACGGATTGACTCGAATGAACAAGAAAGAAAAGAAACGTTCCCCCAAGAAAAAGGGTCTGGACTGTGATAATGGTCGCTATAGTGCGAAAGAGGATATCCGCATTGTTGGCAGCAGCAATGATGTGAGCGATGAAAAGAGTTGCATAAATCCCAGCAGAGAAAAGAACCGTTTGGCGTACCTTCGGCTGCATAGTCCACACTACAAGTCCGAAGTTCAAGAGACTCACTATTGAGAAGAGTTCAAGATTGATGTGTCATTTGGAAGAACATGCGTCTCTTATTTGTCTGTGTAGGGAATTCATGCCGTTCGCAAATGGCAGAAGGTATTGCTCGACATCTTGGCCATCAGGCTGAAAGTGCAGGAACGCACCCTGCGAGCCAAGTTTCTACGCATGCACTGACGATTCTTGCTTCAAAAGGAATTGATACCAGTACGCTCAAGCCTAAGTCCGTAGATTTGTTTAATGCAAACGATTTCGACATGGTCATTTCGATGGGATGCGGAGTATCATGTCCTACAATGAACATCGATCAAGATTGGGAATTGGATGACCCTGTTGGTCAATCGCTCTCAGTGTTTGAAGAGACTGCGGAAAAAATTGAGAAACGATTGAAGTTGCTGGAATAATTACTTACTCTTCTTCATCGACCATATCGCCTTCACCAAGAATATCAATGGCGATACTGCTAACGGTTTTCATTCGATCATCATCACCTTTTAATTCAACTGAAGCCGTTTCTATGGAGTCTATTGTAATCGAAAGTGGGAGACGAGATGCTGTGATTCCATGCCGTCTCCGGCAGATTTCGGCAACATCCACAGCACGGCTAATCGCTGAACCACGGGCTTGAAGTCTGATATGACGATGTCCTTCGTCCATTGCCATAACCACTGCCTTGACATAGGCATAGGATGGTTTCTTGCCGACAAATACTACTCGAGGTTCTGACATATTTATGCTAACGAACCACGACTATGTAAAATGTGTTCAATCTGATTTTGGTGCGAGCGCCGGGACTCGAACCCGGGTTCAAGCGTTGGCAACGCTCGGTG
>CALBJF010000232.1 GCA_937892665.1 uncultured euryarchaeote
CTCTTAACAATTTTCCCGCCGAGAAGGACGTGAACCACATCTGGCTTGACGAGATCAAGAAGACGTTGATAGTGAGTGATGACCAAACAACCAGTGTTTTGTGCAACGCTGTTTATTCCTTCTGCAACTATGCGGAGTGCATCGATATCGAGGCCAGAATCAGTTTCGTCAAGGAGAGCGAGGTCTGGTTGCAAGAGGAGGAGTTGAAGAATTTCGAGGCGTTTCTTTTCGCCTCCGCTAAATCCTTGATTGACATAGCGTGAGAGGAAGGAGCGATCCATGCTAAGTCTCTCCATTGCGTCTTTGAGTTCTTTTCTGAATTCTCTTGGGGCAGGTGCTTCACCGCGGACAGAAGCCACCGACTTGCGTAGAAATGTTCCTACTTGGACGCCAGGGATTGCTGCTGGGTATTGGAAGGAGAGGAACATCCCCTCTCTCGCTCGTTGAAATACTTCCATCTCTTCGATGTTGGAACCTTTGTAATGAATTGTGCCCTTTGTTATCTCATATGCTGGGTGGCCCATGACTACGTTGGCGAGAGTAGACTTCCCTGCACCGTTTCGACCCATGATGGCATGGATTTCTCCACGGTTAATCGTTAGGTTCAGTCCGTTGAGGATTGGAGTACCTTCAACAGAAACGTGAAGATTTTCCACTCGCAGAAGCTCGTCGCTCATCATCTCACCCATATGTCCCTACAATCTCACCCTTATCAATAGATGCAATCTCTCACGCTACTACGCTGCAACAGTTCAAACAGTACCCCGCATTCGGACGTACATGGAGGATGACTTGGTTCGTGCTTATGCGCTCGAAGCCCAAAAGGCAATGGAGGCTGAGGCTAAACGCCGCATTGAGGAAACTTCAAACCCTGAAGAAGACCATCGCCTCAGGAATATGTCGTTGCATGAAGTACTCGACTCCGAACATCTCGTTCCGGCTTTGTGCGCACGCTTGGGATCTGTCCGAGCAGCACTTGATGGACACGGGGGGGGTATCGCTGTAGCTCGAAAGGAAACGGCAGAAACAGGCCTTCGGTTCGTTTTGGACTTAACAGGTGCTTGCCTAACATGTGGTGCTGCCCCAGGTACGCTCGAAGGTGTACGAAACGATCTCGAAGCAGATCCTGAGATAGATTCAATCCAATTCTCAACAGCTCTACTCGATACGTTCGATGAACTTGGGCGAGAATTCATCCTCGCACATGGGAACGTTGAATTCGTTGATGTTTCATCGGCGGCTTGAAATCAAAAGGTTCAGCCCCTCAAATATGGCAGTATGGAACACAGGGTCTCGACCCGACCCGCAACCTTGTCGAGAAGGTGATGAAGGTAAGTTCGAAATCTCCTCAAGAGATGGTCGTGCACGAGTTGGAAAACTCCACACCAAACATGGAATTTTGGAGACGCCTGCGCTCCTCCCTGTCATCAATCCAAATATTCGCACAATTGAACCTCGTGAAATGTGGGATAGATACGGTATTTCAGCACTGATTACGAACTCTTACATCATCTGGAAACACGATGGACTCAAGCAACACGCTCTCGAAAAAGGTGTCCATGATTTATTGGATTATCCTGGAGTCATCATGACCGATTCAGGGACTTTTCAGGCCTATGTTTACGGGGATGTTGAGGTCGGAGTTGAAGAGATTGTTGAATTTCAAAAATCCATAGGCGTTGATATTGCAACCATGCTTGATGTTTTTAGTCGCCCAGATATGTCTGAACTTGAAGTAGAATCAGCCGTTGATGTCACAGTTGAACGCGCTCAACAATCACTTGATGTCGCTGGAGATGTTATGCTCAATGGACCGATTCAAGGAGGTACTTTCCGTCATCTTCGTAAAAAATCAGCACGAGAGATGAGTGCTCACGATTTCGCAGTTCATCCCATCGGTGGAATTGTTCCGATTATGGAAAAACATCAGTACAAAGATTTAGCTAAAATCATGTTAGCCACACTCCCAGAACTTGCTCCTGAACGGCCAAGACATATGTTCGGATGCGGCCATCCTATGCTCTTTCCTATGCTGATTGCCTTAGGAGCGGATCTGTTCGATTCTGCAGCATATGCTCTTTTTGCACGTGACAAACGACTTCTTTCGCCATCTGGAACCATTCATTTAGATGATTTACAGGAATGGCCATCCATGCTTCCTTGCGTCGTTGGCCACAGTCCAAAAGAAGTTTTGAAAATGAAAGAAAAAGAGCGCACTGCTTTCCTAGCCACCTATAATTTAGAAGTGACTTTGGCCGAGTTGGCCCGTTGTAAGCAAGCAGTTTATGATGGAACCATTTGGCAACTGGCTGAACAGCGTAGCCATCAACATCCAGCTTTACGAGAAGCGTTCCTGTGGTTAACAACTCGTCCATTCCCATCTGGAATTTCTATCGATGCTCTCGATGACTTGGTTATCGACGATCGTTCTGCTGCTCGAGAAGTTTCACCAGAGAGCGGAATCTGGGAAGGTGATTGGTCCTATATCATCGATGCACAATCTCCACTAAGGAAAAAGGGTGAGCGATGGGGCGGAGAAGATACGCTTGTTCGCCCCCATATTCTTGCTGCACGAAAACAACTTCATTCACGTTGGAGACCTGAAAAAGGAAACGGAGTTGACGTATTGATACTTCATGGTGCTCCTGGGCCTTGGCGGTCACGATGTGAAATATTGGCCTTGAGGATGCAGTCACTTCTACCAACAATGGAGATATTTGTACAAACTCCACTTGGCTTGATTCCGTATGGACTGGAAGATCTCAATCCTTTCGCTCAAGTTGATGGACCATCTTGGTTGTGGGATCGACGTCCTAATCCGATTTTAATTCGAAAGGAATTAGTGATGTTTAGTATTGATGCTGATCGTATTCTAACATTGGATATATCTCAAGAAAAGGTGGTTCAGAAGGCTTCTGAACTTCTACAATCATTCGAAATAATCACGGAACCTCTCGCGATTGATGATTCAACACTTCCCCAACAAAAGGTATTGCTTCGCAGAAAACAGATTCATCAGAAACTCGTTGTCTTAGCCAATTGCCATCCTGATAGCGCTCATGAAATGGTCGAAGATTGTTCATTCATTATCGGAGGAACTGGACGAGTAAAGAACGTACTGAATTCCTCTGGAAAGCACATCCTTAGTCCAAGATTAACCGACGGCGGGCTTTCGATTACTGATTTCGGTTCGGAGATTCTTTACGGCTATCGAACCTTACCACTGCCAACAGAACACAATCGATTTTCACCTATGGCCAATGCTGGAGAAGGGTTGCCATTGGTTGTTGTTCATGATGATGCAGTCGAATACATCCTACGAGGGCGAAATGTCTTCCATGGATTCATCCATGCTTGTGATGCCTGGCTCACTGCTGGTCAGACATGCTTGATTGTACGACAAAATGGAGATCTCGTGGGCCATGGACTCTCTCAATGCAATGCCAATGAAGCTCTTCGGTTGAGGAAAGGAATCGCAGTACGAACCCGTAGTGATTTCTCCAAAACGATTAATGCAGCAAAATGAGAAAGGATTGAAAGACTTCCGTTCCGTCCTAGGTATGAAAGCAATGTCGTATGAGTGGGTAATCGAAACAAAAGAGTTGACCAAATCATACGGTCCTCATGTTGCTCTTGATTCTCTAAGCATTAATGTCCCGAAAGGTGCAACAGGTCTCCTTGGCCCAAATGGAGCCGGGAAATCTACCTTTTTCAAGACCATTCTCGGTTTAATCCAAGCTACATCAGGTGAGGGTAAAGTATTGGGACACGATATTCGTACTGAAGGTCTCGATATTCGTTCTAAAATAGGTTACATGCCTGAATATGAAGCGCTGGATAATGATATGGATGCGATTCATCAAGTGAGGTACAGCGGAGAACTGCTTGGCATGAATCCAGTTGTGGCAATGGCTCGGGCACACACTGCAATGGAATATGTTGGACTTGGGGAATTGCGATATCGCCCTATCTCTTCGTTTTCAACAGGTATGAAGCAGGCTACAAAACTAGCATGTTCAATTATTCATGACCCACAACTCATCATTGCTGACGAGCCTTCCAATGGACTTGATGCAACCGCACGTGATTCGATGTTGACTACATTGTACAACATGGTTCATTCAGGAGGCCGTTCAGTCCTTATGTCAAGCCACCTTATGGAAGATGTTGAGCGTGTATGCGAGAGCATGGTACTTCTCCACAAAGGGAAACTTGCAGCACAAGGACGTATTGAAGATTTGAAAGCAATCGATAGAGAGATTGAGATTCACGTATGGGGCTCTGCAAACGAACTTGAACAAGCTATGGGCAAGGACGGTCTGGAAGTTCGACGAGAAGGCAGGATCATGCGAATCAAACACGATGGTGAAAATACAACACATCGAATTTTGAAATGCGCAGCCCAAACAGGTGCTCAAATTCGGCGTATGCACGAATATGAAGCCTCTCTGGAAGATTTGTTTATTGTCATAATGGAGCGATTCGGTTATGGGGTCAAATCCAGCGAAGATCTTCTTGCTTCGCCTGCAGAAGCTCGCCGAGTGGACGCACCTGAACACATGGGAGGTTCGGGTTCATGAGCGAAGAAGAGGTGCCAATCGAAGCATCAACTCCTGTGACAGGACAAAGTCGAATGGATGCTGCTTGGAGTTCTGAAACCGACTCAGCCGCCTCAGTCGCCCGTTCATCGATAAAAACAGGTCAAGTTTTTGAGCAGGTCTACAAACCTTGGAATGGGACGTTAAATCCACGGTGGATGCGTAATTGGGCTATCTTTCGGCATCATCTCTTAGGAATATTCCGTAAAGGACACCGTCCGTGGGGCGTTCCAACCAAACTCTTCCTTATTTTTGTCTTCATTGCGTCGATGACTGACGTTGCTCTCACATTACTTTTCGCCATTCTGGGTGAACCCAGTTTATACGAACTATGGGGCGTTGGACGGAACAATCTCTATGCACACGTTCTTGGTTTCTTTCCTCGTAATATGTTGTTTTACCCACTCGTTGCTGCGTTACTCGTTGGAGGCGTGATCTCCGAAGACCGTTCGAACGGAACCTCAGCATTGTACTTCTCAAGGCCGATAAATCGATTTGACTATGTTGGAATGAAATATCTTGCAGTTGCGAGTATCCAAGCGTTGATTATTCTCGGAACACTCATGTTGTATTACTTCGCTGATATCCTGTCAATGGGTCGTGGCTGGGCTTGGATTATTGATACATTTCCTATGTTCTTGACCACAATGTTCTGCGGAGTTTTACTCATCGTAACTTACACCAGCATTGGATTGGCTCTTTCGAGTGTTTCTCGCGGGAAGTTTTTCCCAGGAATTGCATTGTTAGCAATCATACTTGGAACCAAGACACTTGCAGCCATTGTCGAGGGTCTATTCGACAAATCTATTCTCTATCTTATCTCTCCCTATGATTCAATTGCTCATGTTGGTCAGGCGTTGATTGGTGCGAACATGATGTATGATCACCCATGGGTTTGGTCCCTTGTATCGGTCTTAGCCTTCAATGCAATTTCGCTGTATGTACTCTCTGTTCGAGTCTCTTCAATGGAGGTGACTCGTGAATGATTCCTGATGTGAGTCAGACTGGTGAGGCTGTTGAAAAACAATGGGTGCCTCAACCGAAAGCGCCTGTTGTGATGCTCAATAATGTCGGGAAAACCTATGGCCGATACCAAGCGCTTGGAGGCGTCTCGCTTGCCCTATCAGGAGGTGTTACGGGAATTTTAGGTTTGAACGGTGCTGGTAAATCGACGCTGTTTAAACTTCTCATGGGTAAACTTCGAGCCACTCAAGGTGAAGTGCGATTATTTGGCACAAACCCATGGAAAAACCCAGCACCTTATGCACGAGTGGGATATGTTCCTGAGAATGAGAGTCTCCATGACTGGATGACTGCTTTTGATTTCGTAACCACGTTTGCTCGCCTTCATGGACTAACTCGTGATGAAGCCAAACACGAGGCGGAGCGTGTCTTAGAATTTGTTGGATTAACAGATGTTATGCACAAGAAGATTGGG
>CALBJF010000233.1 GCA_937892665.1 uncultured euryarchaeote
TGCCCGACCCCAGGTAATGCTTCAAGTTCCTCGAACGTTTCGGGGATTTCACCATCATGACGTTCGATAAGGAGTTCAGATAGACGTTTGATGTTCTTGGCTTTGGTTGGAGCAAGTCCCACCTGTTTGATAAGAATTTGAATTTGTTCCACTTCTAATGCAGCCATCTTTTGCGGAGTTGATCCCTGTCGAAACAATTCGGGTGTAACTTCGTTAACTTTCAAATCTGTGGTTTGTGCACTCATGAGAACAGCTACGAGGAGTTGAAACGATGATTCATGATCCAGAGGTACAGGTGTTTCTGGATACAACGACTCAAGCATTTGCTGTATTCGTTCTGCCTTGTCTCTTCGCTTCATGATGAAGCCACCTATTCTGCATATTCAGAGCCCGTAACCCATCCAAATAGGATTCCAGATCCTATGCTTGCGAGAGGGATTAGATTGCATGCAAATATCTCGATGAGGGGAGACTCACCGTCTTGTGGCTGACCGAGAAGATACCAAATCAGGAGTCCAAGGAAGAGACCAGGTATCACCATGAGACCTCCTATGATGAGTGTCCGTGTGAGTCGCATGAGTTTTCCACCTGCTACTGATTGATGAACTATTGCTTCATTGTAGGGCAAGTTGTTGAGCCAATGAGGCCCCACTCATGGTGTTGAGTACATCCGTTTCGTCCAACCATCCTTTACGTGCAGTCATAACTCCGTACTGGATATCAGCCAGTCCTCTGGTCGAGTGGGCGTCAGGGCTGATGGCAACAGGAACCCCAGAAATTTTAGCGTACTTACAAAGTCTGTAATCAATATCTAATCTGTATGGGCTTGCATTCAATTCAATCGCTTTGAATTTCCCATCTTGAATATGTTCAGCCATAGCATCAATAATTCGGTATACGTCCACCTCATATCCTTCGCGGCCTTGTAAAATCCTACCAGTAGGATGTCCAATGATTGTCGTTGCCGGGTGTTCAAGAACCTTGAGCAATTCTTCCGTATTCTCATTTTCATCCCTTCCTCTCCACTTTGTTACAGCATGAACAGACGCCACTACGTAGTCCAGTTCCTTTAGAACCTCATCTGGGTGATCTAATTTTCCACCTGACAATATGTCAGATTCTACGCCATGGAAGAGTCGGAAATCAACACCATCTTCAGCCCATTTCTGATTGTATTGCTTGATGGTTTGACCCTGTTCAAGAAGACGATCAGCCGGCGCTCCATTGGCTATTTTCAGCGTAGGGGAGTGGTCGGCGATTCCAAGCCAATTCCATCCTAGAGATTGCGCTGCATCGGCCATCTGCTCGAGGGTAGCCTCTCCATCTGACACGACAGTATGATTGTGCAATGCCCCTTTGATTGAAGGCAATTCGAGAAGTTGAGGTAATGCTTGTTGACTTCCAGCATCCATTTCTCCCATGTCTTCGCGTAATTCAGGTGCAACCCATTGCATGTCCAGATGAGCATAGATGTCTTCTTCGGTCATGGCATGTAGAGAAAATTGCGCAGCCTCGATTCCTTTCAGTTCTCCAGCTTTTTGTTCTGGAATCAAACCGAATTCATTGAGGCGTAATCCACGATCTATTGCACGTTGACGCATCGCAATATTGTGTTCCTTACTGCCGGTGAAGTACGCAAGCGTAAATGAAAACATCTCGGGAGGAACCAATCGAACTTGGGCGTCAATGGTTCCAGCACTTTCTAACTGCTCGTAATCATCACCACCAATCGCCTGCAAAACGTTTGCATCGAGATGACCTAATGAGAAGCCATCTTCGAATATACTTGCTTCAAGAATAAGACTGATTTTAGAATCACCAGCGCCTTTGACATCAGCAATACCACGTAAAGCTAGAATTGAATTTGCAACATTTTCATGCTGTTCGGGTGTAACTCCCACGACGATATCGAGGTCGCCGATGGTCTCTTTCCTTCGTCGTGCACTGCCTGCAAGTTGAACTCGCTCAACACCAGGAATCTCTCTGATTCGTTGTTCAAATGCAGAACCATATTTCAGGCCAATGTCAAGACGGCGTCGAGCACGGAATCGGGATAGTAATTCGATACCATCGAGCATGCGTTGCTCGGTCTTCTTACCAAATCCTTTCATTGGAGCAATTAGGCCTTCTTCAGCTACTTCTTTCAATTTAGCAATCGAATCTACTCCAAGTTCCGTGTGCATTAATTTGATTCGCTTTGGACCCAATCCTGGTATGCCAAGCATTTCGATGAGTCCATGAGGCGTGTCGTTGTGCAGACGATGCCAATCATCTGGCCATTCACCTTCGAGTATTGCTTGTGAGAGGGCAGAGCCGAGACCCTTTCCGATACCTTTCATTTCAAACAAGCGACCCGTTACGACAAGTTCGTGCAAATCTTCAGTCAATGTTCCAAGAAGGCGACTACCGTTTTGGTACGATCGAACTCTGAAGACATTCGCTCCTTGCAATTCCAAGAGAACAGCGACTTGATGCAATACACCTGCAACTTGGTTTCTTGAGAAGAACGGTGGACCGTTTGGTCTCGCCTTCGGTAATTTGAATCCGTTCCCTGCCATAATCTCTTCAAATCCCCACTGGTAAAAAAGGATGGCAAGTGATTGTTTCAAAAACCCCCGAGGTGTGGAAACGTCATGGTCGATGTGGACGTTATCTCATTCCTTGTCCAATCGTTTTGTGGAATCTCTGCATTCCTATTCATGTTTGTCGCCACTTTCTCACGTTCTGAAAAAGCAGAATTGGTTGTACAGAACATCATCTTCACATGCCTTTTACTTGCAGCAGCGTCGCTCTGGTGGCTTTCGCTCGCCGGTGGTTCACTCTGGGGATCGAATTACCTTCCAAAGCCACTTTCAATCGTATGCATCGTTCTGGCAATAGCAGCAAGAATGAACATCAAAGGTGAGAATGTTTCGTTCGGGGCTAACCCTCACAGTATCGCTAAAAAGTCAGAAGAAGAATAATCAAACGATTTCGCCTGGTTCTCCTGAAGTACCGTCAAGAGATTCTTTTTCCATTTTTTGATTGATGAAAGTTCGCATGTACTCTGGGAGTTCCCCATTGATGAAGATGACATCATTTACTGAGTCGAGTTTCTTCAAAGAGTAGAATATCTGCATTGCAGTCATTGGAGTCGATGAACATCCGTTACACCCTCCGTCCAATGAAAGCATGATGTTGCCTCCACTGGTATCGTGAACGGTAACGACTCCATCGTGAGCATCGAGGACTTCTTGCACAGGTCCGATCTCAGCAAGAATCTCGTCAGCAGTAATGCCCATACATCATCCCAAGCATTCCCCCTCTTTCAACGATTGGTATCCCATGTACTACTTCGAATTCATAATTATGCTGTAAAACAGGGCATTTGAGCCTCTAAACAGAGGGAACCACTTATCAAGGATTCTTTGGTGGGCGCAGATACAGGTGTTCTAAAATGATGAAAAACATAGAATTAATTGCGGCAGGAGCAGGTCT
>CALBJF010000234.1 GCA_937892665.1 uncultured euryarchaeote
ACAGATACATGTTCCTGCGTGGAGTAAACGTCTCATCCATTTCCGTTGTTGACCACCTGTCAACGAGTTTTTGGACAAAACCGAGTAAGTGTGAGGTAATCCCAAGAAGCATAATCGTTCCAAGAATGACAAGGAGCAGTGCGATTCCGATAGCAATGTAATGAATTAAACCAGACTTAGCAAATGCTTCACCCATTGCGAATGCTAGGATTCCAATGAGGATGAAGAAAGTCCACATTCCCAATCCTGCAAGTGTTCCAATTACCCATGAAGAAGGCATTTTTGTTTTCAGTTTACCTTCTTCAATAAGTTCATCTTCTCGAGCACCGAGACTAAGATAATAAGAAATGAAACCAGGCAACACAGGGAAGGCGCATGGTGAAAAATAGACTAGAATGGACAGAATCATCCCAAGAACGAATACTGCCACAAAGGACGTAGATGGCTCTTCCCAGGCAATTCGGTCAGACATTGTAATGGAAACATTTCCAGTTAGAGCAGATTCGAGGGATGAATCGAATTCCCCCCATCCTTCAACAGGAGTCCCGGTCGTTTGTTTCTCAATGATATAACCTTCAACGTCGATGACCATAACAACAGGAATCTGTCCAGTTCCAGCAGTTGTGAAAAGACGAACTGGATCTGTTGTGCTACCATCCTCAAGGGTTGCTGCCTCCTCAGAACCAAAGCCAGTAGGATACAATGGGACTGTGTATTCTCCACTGGATTCATTGAGATAACTCACAGATTCTGAATACCATGAGCCGTATCCTAGAATGTGCAAGCCAACACCGTTCTCTTCGGCTAATGCCTCCCAGCCATCCATTTTTTCTTCTATATGTTCTTGAACATAATGACAATTTGAGCAATCATGGGCCATCATATCGAGAATAATCACGTCACCTCGAAGAGAAGAGGTACTAATTCGACCATTCTCATCTGCAATCTCTGATTCAATTCCAGTTCGATTAAGAGAATCCATCATGATGTCAGGAATTTGAGCAGGTTCAGCATCTGATTCGAATATTTCATCAATGCTATCAAATAAGGTCAAACCTGCAAATGCAATTGTTCCAAACATGATCACGGCTATGCCAAAAGCCTTCCACGTTTCAGAACGCTTGAAAACGTCCCAATCGGCTTGTTGGAGGAGGCCCATAGAAATCCCAAATAGTGGACACAAATGAATCTAATGGATTCATTCATCAGTTACCGACGAGGACAGAATTCGATTCATAGATGGTATTTCCATTCATAGAATTGATGATTTTTATCCGTATATCACAAGCGGAAGAGCCATCGCATAGATCGTCAGAACCTTCGCTTAGAGTAATTGTTTCAGCAAAGTTCCAACTGTTGTCTCCATCATCGGTAAGATGGCAATTCGTTCCAGTGGTTTCGGGGGGATTTGTGCATTGCATGTAAGCGCCTTCATTTACTGATAATTGTAAGTTTACTTGCGCCCAGTTCAAATCATCTCCTGAACTCATCTGAACGTAGACTAAGTCCTCATTAGAAGCACTTGAAGGGTTCATGCCAGCATCAGATACATCAAAATCATGGAATGAAAGACCTTCATCTGTATTTCCTTCAGCAAGGCTTGTACCCCAAATGTAGAACATCAAACTTGCTTGTGAAAAGGACACATTGTTACATTCTGGAGCGAGAGATTGAATGACACTTTCCGAAAAACTTTCATCGAACGATGCGAATAAATCGACCACATCTGAAGGGAGAGTTGAAGCATCTTCAACATCGACTTCACCGCCATCTTCTTCAAATTCCATCAACATTTCAGTAGCCTCAACCATGAGGGGATATTGAGGTGCTTTATTCATAGTAATACAAGGGAATCCGTTTTCTGAAAAATCATTACCCTCAGGATAAATAAGGACACCATTCCCATCTGCGGCGAGGTACATCGAAAACTCTTCTTCTTCTGATGAAGTAATATTATCTTCAGCTCCTTCTTCTTCATCCTCGCCCTCTGCACAATCTGCATCACCATCGTCAACCCAATCTCCAGGGATTTCATCTCCTGCATCACACGTGAAGGTCGACTCGATAGAAGCCAACTCAAGATGAATATAAGGGACGTTGGACTCTGATGATAGTTCGCTTGTGATTTGAAGACCTTCTTGTTCTTCAAGAGGTATTTCTTCATACACACATGTGTCGTAGACCACACCACTTTCATCATCGGCTTCATCGAGATATTCATTCGCCTCCTCAATCGATTCAAAGCAATCTTTCATTTCTAACAGATAAATGACGTATGAATCATCGACACTCATCTCGACACGTAAGCTAAGCAATAATCCGTAATACATACCATTGAGATCTTGGTTTGTGTAGGTTGTTGGTTCGTCTGAGTCATCTAATACCTCGGTACATCCAGCAAGCATCATTGTGCACGCAAGGAGAATAGCTATCTTCTTCATGAGTTGCTATAAGGTTTGGAGAGGTATAGTCCTTCCGAGTTCATCGATGTTCGTTTAGATGAACAACTGAAACCTCAAGACGTTCATGTGTTGGATGAACTTCAACCATAAGTACTGGAACCGAAAGAATTTCTGCAAGTTCTTCAGCCACACTCACTGGCATCTCAATACGTTGCGTTTGAGCATCATACCGAAGCCATGCGGAATCTATTGCAAGCGTTTCACGTAGTTCATCAACATCGT
>CALBJF010000235.1 GCA_937892665.1 uncultured euryarchaeote
TAACTCGAGAGACTGAAGGAGAGAAAGTATTCAGCGAAGACCAAACTGTCCTCATCGAGAAAGAATGGGAAAGTGAATCGTTCCAATTCGTTCCAGAGATGCCACCGTTATCGCCGCCACCAAGTGGCAAACTCGAAGAAGAGTAATCAAGCAAAGTCCCATGTGGGGCCGTCTGGTGTATCTTTTACGACTACACCGAGTTCTGCTAATTCGTCTCTGATAGCATCAGCACGTGGCCAGTCCTTGTTGGTTCTTGCAGCAGTTCTTTGAGCAAGAAGTTCATCCACCTTAGGAGCAATTTCTGCTCGTCGAGGATCTTCTTCTGGCTCTGCGAGAACGACTTCGGGTGAGGGTAATATTCCAAGGATTTGTCCTGCAGTTTCTTCCAACCAAACTTTCGCATAGTTGGCAACCGCACGAGAATCACCCTCGTCAAGTTCCATTGAAAGGACACGTTGCAACTCTTTGGTTGCTGCGAGAACTTTTGCTACGGCTTCACGACTGTTAAAATCATCATCCATTGCTCGGGCAAATCCTTCGGCCATCTTTTCAAGGAGACCAAGCGATTTGGAAAGAGGATTCATACTTGTAATATCAGCCATTGGTAAGTTATGGACTTGGCCTTCTGTACATCCATGGAGGGCTGATGCATAGACGTCGATAATACGGCTGTGATTTCGTTGAGCATCTTTCAGAAGTTGTTCGTTCATATCGATAGGTGAGCGGTAATGTGCATTGACCAGAGCGAATCTCAAGACCATTGGATCAATCTTTTTACGAATCTCTTGGATGGTCCAAAAGTTACCGAGTGATTTACTCATTTTCTCTCCATCGATGTTGACAAATCCATTGTGGAGCCAATATCCTGCAAGCGGAGAATGCCCTGTATGGCATTCGCTTTGGAATATTTCAGCCTCGTGGTGAGGGAACCTCAAATCATGCCCTCCACCGTGAATATCAAAGGATACTCCAAAGTGATCGAGACTCATTGCGGTGCATTCAATATGCCACCCGGGACGACCTTCCCCCCAAGGAGAGGGCCAAGTGGGTTCGCCTGGCTTGGCTTGTTTCCATAATGCGAAATCTTTGTGATCACGTTTGGTATCTCCAGTACCTTGGACTCTCCCCCCTGCTCCTTGTCGAACAGCATCGATAGATTGTCCAGTAAGCTGACCATACTTGTCAGGAGCTGATTCTACATGGAAATAGACCCCGTCTTCAGCAGTATATGCGTGGTCTTTCTGAATCAAATCCTCGATAATGTGAATCATTGAGTCAACATATTCAGTACACCTTGGATAGTGATCTGCACGAAGGATATTAAGCGAATCCATATCTTCATAATAGGTTTCTATGTTCTTTTCAACCAGAACTTTCCAGTCTTCTCCAGATTCGATTGAACGTTTGATGATTTTATCATCGATGTCAGTGAAATTTTGAACATAATCAACATCATACCCTGACGCTTCAAGCCAACGATGAATCAAATCAAAAGCGATGTAACATCGTGCATGACCCAAATGACAGAGGTCGTAAACCGTTACTCCGCAAACATACATCCCTACTTTTCCAGGAGATTGTGTCTTAAATTCGACTTTTTCTCTGCGTCGGGTGTCGTGAAGGCGGAGTGGCATGTGAACAGGTCGATGGTGTAATCCCTCTCACTTGAAGGTTCATACGCAACGGGGGCTACGCATGGATGAGACCCATGTTTGATTTCACATCCAGCGATGGAATTGGGTTTTTTAATCGACGAATCAAAGACACTCAATTGATTCAAATCTCATGGATATTGCCAACAGCATCGATAATAATCGCAACACTGATTCATTATTTTTCAGGCAATTATCGAGACATACCGTTCTTCATATCTGAGACCGACCATCCAGGATTAGAAGATCACGTCTTTTCAATTGGCCTCTTCCTCTCTTCATTGACTCAAATCATTGTTTCATTCAGACTCTATATCTTGTTCAAGCCAATCGCTTCACCAAAACTACATCTTTTTGCTCTACTGTGTGGCTTAGCAACATCAACCCATCTCGCAGTATTAGCATTTGCAACTATGGATCAATACCTAGAAATCCATATTTATACTGCAATGGTTGTCTTCCACGGAGGTTTTGCGTGGGCTTTTGCAACACATTTTTCCCTACCAAAATCAAAATCTAAAGGACGAAAAGTACGAGTCTACTCATTACTACTCGCCTTTACATCTCTTCTTGTCATGACAGTTTCAATTCGAGATGGAATCAAATCTGGAGAAAAGGAATTAGGTGTTCACTCTTCTGAAATCGGCTTAGAGTATCTGCAACCTTGGGTTGATTATGCAGCTCCAGCAGAATACCTGCTCTTCTTCGGACTTATCGGATGTTTGGCATCATTCCGTTGGGACGTTAAGGAACACGCCAGCAAGGGTCAAGATACGCCTATCGAGAGTTGAGAGAGCAACTGTGTTCGGATCAATGCCTTGTTTACAAGTATCTTTCCAAACATGAACATTCATTGTCCGATGTGATAATATGTGCTTGATGCATCCAAGATATTCAAGTCCCTCAGAATCGAGTTTCTCTTCCATTTGTGGTCCCCATAGTCCAGCAAATAAACCTGAATCAGGACGTTGAATTAATTCAGGCTGACCTTGAGCATCAACCTTGATAATACATTGAAGTTCGACCTCCTTTTTCTTTTGTTTCTTAGGTCGTGGCAATTCGTTGGCTCGTAATGTCCCTCGGCAACTTTCATGCACCGGGCACTCATTGCACGTAGGGTTTCTCGGTCGACAAACAAGTGCGCCCAGTTCCATCATAGCTTGATTCCAATCACCTGGATGTTCACGAACAATCATCCCGTCAGCATACTCTTGAACATCTTTTACAGATGGATCAGCATTGTTTGTTTGACGAGCCATGACTCTGCGAACGTTCCCGTCAACGCAAGCAACTGGATGGGAGAAAGCAATCGAGGCTACAGCGGCAGCAGTATACGGACCTATTCCAGGTAAAGCAAGTAATTCATTGTATGTTGAAGGAAGAACGCCCTCAAAATCAGTTACAACAATTTGAGACAATGCATGGAGCCGTCTCGCCCTCGAGTAGTATCCTGCACCTTGCCATAAGAAGAGTACTTCATCAACCTCAGACTTCGCCATAGAAGATGGTGTAGGGAATCGTTCATACAATCGCTTGTGATATTCTATACCACGTTGCATCTGGGTTTGTTGAAGAAGAATCTCAGACAATAAGATCGACCAAGGAGATGGATTTAATCGCCAAGGTAAACTTCGTTGGTTTTGATGAAACCAATTCAAAAGAGCATCTTGGTTCAATCGGTCATCGCCTCCGGATGAATAAGTACAAACGCCACTCAGGAAGATTTAGCAGCTTCAATTTTAGCATCATTTGCTTTGATTTGCTCCCAAACAAGTTCTGCAATATCCTTTACTTCAATGTTTGAATCAATAGCCGACAAACCATCTGTAACCATTGTTGAACAGAACGGACATCCAACTGCAACAGTATCTGCTCCAGTCGCTGCAAGTTCTTTTGCTCGAATGATGTTGACTCTGTCATTTCCATCTGGGACAGACTCTTCCATCCACATCTGGGCGCCACCTGCCCCACAGCAGAAAGAGCCACGCCCATGGCGTTCTGCTTCTACATCCACGCCACCAATGACGTCACGTGGAGCATCGTATTCTCCTCCTATTCGACCGAGATAACAAGGGTCGTGATATGTTACTGAACCATCATGCTTAGGTTCAGGAAGTTTGCCTTCGGCTTGAAGATGGGCAATCAACTGAGAGTGGTGCATCACCTCGATATCTTCTCCACCATAGTCTTTGTATTCCTTACCAAGTGTATGGAAACAGTGAGGACAAGATGCAACAACTTTCTTTACACCAAGTTCGTTGAACGTTTCCAGATTGGTTTCGGCAAGCATCTGGAAGAGATACTCATTACCTGCTCGACGTGCTGCATCTCCACTGCAACCCTCTTGCATTCCAAGAATACCGACATCCAAACCCGCTTCTTTCATAATTGAAATCGTGTCTCTTGCGACCTTTTTGTTGCGTTCGTCGAAGGAGGCTGCACAGCCGGCGAAGTAGATGTATTCCGCAGGTTCTGCAACCTTGACATCAAGATCTGCAGCCCAATCGCCTCGCTCATGTGATGGCAAACCGTAAGGGTTTGAATCGGATTCTAAATTTTCAATTGTCGCCATGAGTGGCATAATTGTATCTTCAACTGATTCGTCGAATTCCATTCTTTCCATCATCAGGTGACGACGAGCGTCTGTGAGTTTGGGTACATGCTCAATGTTGACAGGGCATACATCGACACAAGCGTGACATGTTGTGCAAGCCCAGACTGCTTCTTCCCCAAATCTGGCAATAATGTCTTCATCAGGTGTTTCTCCAGCAAGTAACTGAGTTGAATGGTCGTTTGCATAATTACGTACATCATGAATAATTTGCATTGGATTGAGAGACTTACCGGAGGCATAGGCTGGACAGACGTCCTGACAGCGAGCACAAGATGTACAAGCCCATCCATCGATGAGACTTCTCCACGTGAGTTGTGTGAACGTTGACGCTCCAAAGGTTTCCAGTTCTAAATCCTCTAAGGAGACTGCTGAACCACTTTCATCCATTGCGAGAGGTCGCATTTTTGCCATAGGCTCTGTGTCGAAGAAGGCAACATTTGGCAATGCCATTACAAGATGCATGTGTTTTGAAAGTGGAATCAAGAAGAGGAATGTGCATATAGCAACCATGTGAGCCCAATAGGCGATATTGATTGTACCTTGGCTTGGTGAGAACGTATCAGCGACCCATGCCCCAATCATTTCCCATGTAGGATCTGGATTCTCTCCTGCTTCAACGATGTAGGAAGTGACACATATGGTCATGATAAGGAGTAAAATGACATTTCCCTCGAGTTGAGACTTTCCTTTCAATTTCTCAGGTGTGAAGAGAATTCTCCGATTAAGAGCAAGGAAGCAACCGAGAAGAGCGCTTGTAT
>CALBJF010000236.1 GCA_937892665.1 uncultured euryarchaeote
AAAGAATCAACCAACGTTTTCGTAAGGTTACGTGTGAATACACACCCTTTGGAATTGATTCCATTCTTATTCCTCTGTTCTTCCTGCGTATTCGTGTAACTTTGAAAGTGATGCCTCATCTTCAAGAGCAGCCTCTTCCCATCCGAGTTTACCTAAATGCGTTGCAATCATGGCATCAGCAGCGACCGTGAAGCGTTCATGAGTGAGTTGCATCAATAGGCCAATGAGCAATGCTCCTCCAAGGCCAAACTGCCATTGTGTTAAGATTGCAACTGCGATAAGAAAGACGCATCCAATGCAGATTCCAAGGATCGTTCTTGAGCGGAGACGTACTTTCGACTCCATTGCATCGAGGATAGCAACAGCATGTTCTCGCTTGGTCGCCATGTGCTGAGCCAAGTGCCCGTCCGTTCTCAAGATACCGCTAATCGAATAAGTCTGCAACGAATTCGTCACTCATACGGCGAAATTGTCGTCGTATTCGTTCTTCTTCTTGATTTTGGACAAGGACACTATCCGTCATTGTCACTTGCTGACGAGGCTCCTTTGCAAGTTGGGTAATCAACTCTGCAAGACGGTGTTGAATCGAAGCGGTTTGTTCAGTTTGGAAGGCGAGAAGTCGTTCCATTGCTACAAACATTCGATCTTGCCTGCTAGTTCGATCTTCAAGAGCTGAGGATTGCGCATTGATTGCTTCTTCCTGTCGTTTCAGTAATTCGCGTGCAGCTGGAGTTCCAATAATGTCTCTTCGGTGCAGTTCCGCTTGCACCTTTTCAAGAGACTCTTGGAGCTGGTTGATGTTATACGCCGAAAGATTCAGCTGTTGTCGAAGTTGAAGTCGCTCACGTTGAAGTGATTTTCGTTCAGCCCTATGGATTACAGACTCACAAACGAAGACGCTGATGATCCCCGCTAAGACTGCGACTTCAGGGCGTGTCATGTGCCATGTGATGAAGGTTAACCAAACCATCCAACCACAGAAGATGCTCGCTAGAATTCTCATGTATAGAATATGGTTCCGAGACCACTTAATACCGCAGTGGGAAGTCCAAGGGGTCCCTAAATCATAGAAAGAAAACAGTCATCGTCGACTTCGATGATTCCACCTGTGGAAAGAAGATGGTCTATCGCTTCATCAATTTCATCTTCAGAAACACCGTGAGATGTCATTCGTTGGAAGATAACATTGAGTGTAGCTACAGACTCACCCTTTTCGATTTCTCCATCGATAATCATTACGACCAATTGACAGGCTACTGCGAGCAAGGGGTCATCACCCTGGTCATCAGGCAAAAGTTCGATGAATGCTTCAGCACCATGTGGCTCTCCTTCTTCCACACGAGGCCCTTCCTTGCGTTGGGACAGACCACTAAAGATTCGGTCCTGATCAAGCCCAAAGCAATCAAAGATGCTCATTTGGTGTTCGTCTTTTGATATTTGGTCAGGCTCAATTCGAGATGCCAGATCGTCAAGTCGGAATTTTCGTTGCTCCAAAAGGAGCCGCTCGCGCTTCAAGTCATGGCGAAGCAAAGCCAACGTCTGTTCAGCTTGCTGAGAAAGCCAGGTGTTAATGCTCCATTCAGGATCGAGCCCGTGCATGACTTCTGCCATACGCCGAACAGGTTCGGGAAGCGCGGTAACATCGATTAGTCCGCGACTTTCTTGACCCTCCTCACTCATGGTACTTCCTCCGAGATGACGGCACTTGAAGCCTTCCTATCATGGCGTTGGAAAATTGACTATTCCACGGTCTTGAATCGTTCTCTCATTCCATCTACAATAGAATCCAGAGCGGCCTGTAATGTTTCTTCGTGAGCGTAATCAGATTGAGGGGGCAATTCTGAATCGAAGTAATCGACCATCTCTGCAATACATCTTGTTACCTCATTGACAATTGTAATCGTTCCAGTTTGAGATGAACGTGAAAGAGGATTGAGGTCGATGACGATAACGGTTTTACCCATCGCCACCAAAGCCTGACAACGATCCCCATCTTCGAGAGGGACGAGTAGAACATCGGATTGCAGAATACCCCTCGATTCACATTTTGCTCTTGGACCTTTCAAACCAGGAATTACAGCATCAGGGT
>CALBJF010000237.1 GCA_937892665.1 uncultured euryarchaeote
TTGGTTGTATCTCGAGCGGTTGATTCAACCCATCCGTTACGAGAGACGCGGACGTCAAAGGCGCTGTCCAAAGGAGCATCTTCAGAGTCCATGAACCACATAGCGCCTTGGAAGTAGAGTGTTTCACCAGCAGAGACCCAAGCGTTGTTCGGGACATCGTCTCGGACAAGGTCTCCTTCATTGTCTCGAACCTTCATCCATCCAAGTCCAAAGGTACGATTCACTACGAGACCTTCATCACTGAACAGATCGAGAGGGGAGAACCCTGCTGAACCACTGTCGTCAATACAACCTGTCTTGAATCGAACACTGTTTTGGTCTGGGAATTCACTTGTTATTCTAAACAACCAATGGATTTCAAGGATGCTGTTGTTCAAGGTCGAATAGGAATTTCCATCCATGACCACATACCCTTCTGGATCGTTTGGTGATGGGAAGATATCTCCATTCTGCCAGAACAGTGTCGGGTTCGCTGCCGATGAAGTCGTCATCAACGTGAGCGTTGCCTCTCGAATAGCCGTTGCACTCTCACCAACGATGTGGCGAGTGATGACTTCGTAAGGTTCACTGCGTTCGTGGAGAATTTCTCCTTCTGGAATATTGATTTCAAGATTAACTGTTTGCATAATATAGGTTACGCTGAACGATGTCAGGCTCAAAATACCACTGCTTTCGGAAGTCAAATCGATTGGTATGTCGACGAACCCTTGACCAGTATCTGGAATACGGTCATTGAATGCCTTAACGATGATACTGGTTGCTCCCACCGCATTGATTGTTTTAGAGCCAACCAATGCTCCGTTTTCGCTCCACCCAACGGTTGGATTCAATGGTGGATTGAAGCCAGCAGGGATTGGATACGGTGCTTGGATTTCAAATCCAGGCCTGGTCGGGGCGTTACTGTGCAAAGCAACTTGTATGTCTTCGAGAACTGGCGTGTTTGCTGAATTCGAAGTTGAGAATGAAACCTTGATACAGAGGTATCCGTAACTTGGTGTTGTAAACGATTTGGTCAGTCCCGATTGTCCGAAGGTTGTCAATCCGCTGCTGCATAGACTTGAGGTACTGCCTCCAAGTTGCACGCTCATCGATGTACCTGATGGGACGGTCGCATTGTAATTGATGGTTGCTGCAACATAGGTTGGGAACGGATTATTGTAATTTGAACGCACGTAGAAATTCCCACTGGTATAGTAATTCGTCGTGTATTGAACTGTAACCTGATCGAGAATAGGTGTGGCAGTTGAGGTTCCATTGAGCGTTGCCCTCCATGTGATTTTATTTCCAGCAGATGAAAACGCTCTCGTATCGCCGACTGATACAGATTTCCATGTTACGCCATCGTCGTTTGAAACATCAACATCAATGGATGTGCCTGTCGGAGTGTAACCAATTGCGCTCATCAATTTTATTTCGTCAACAGTACGGCTGGATGTGGTGGTTTTCCCGAGGATCGTCGTGCTGGTTGTTGTAGGTGTTCTTTCATCAAAGACGGCTCCGTCTCCCCACATGTGGATCTTTCGAGCTACGCTACCACAATACGATGTGTAGTAGCAAGCGAACAAAATTTTCCCACTCTCATCATCTTGTGACATTCCGTAATGACCACCATTAGGCATCTCTTGAACACCCATCTTCTCAAGACTAAAACCATTCATTGTGAAGTGGTGGTGTCGGGAACCTTGCATGTTGTACTCATTAAGGATGACACGAGGTAAATCAACGACGAGTCCAGAGTTAGGATTGCCTGCGGTTGAAGTCGTTTTGTAGTTGTAATCTACCGCAGAACCCAACGACCAAGTGGAACTGATGGAAGAAGGATTGGAAGGGTTCACTTCCATGAGGTACCTGTTGTAGGTTGGGTAGGTGGAAGAGTCGTAGTAACTGACGAAGAGTTTTCCAGTATCTTCGTCGAAATCAACACCGGTAAGGTACGTCGGATAGTTGTAATTGGTGTAACTGGAGCAAGACCATTGTGTCTTTGCCGCATTCAATGTCCACTTGGTCAAGTAGTAATAGGAATACGAGACTGTCCAAACGTTTCCATTGGAGTCAACAGTAGCGTCGTACCAATAACTTGAGACGGATGATGTGCAACTCGATGTGGA
>CALBJF010000238.1 GCA_937892665.1 uncultured euryarchaeote
GTAGATACGTCTGTTAATCCGAGTTGGCTTGTTCGGAAAAAGGCAAGTCCATCTCAACTGATGGTCACCGAATCCATGGAATCTCACGGCATACTTGAGCGTCAATGGAAGACGAGGCTCACACTGCCAACTTGTGGGCCTGCTCAACACATTATGGGATTAAGATGGAATGCTCGTCAAGCATGGAAAGGGCTTGAGAAGCCCATCGGTGTTGAAGAACTCCACCACATTGAAGATTCTGAGTATGAAGTCACAACGATTTATTGGCATATTCTTGACCATGCCCGGAAGGTTGGGCGCTGGTCTCCGCCAATCAAAGACTGGTGATGTCAGTTCTATCTACTGAAACGCCGTAAGATTTCATCGCCTCATCGTAAACAGAGGCTTCGATAGATCCTGCTCGAACCAAAGAAGATAATGCTGCAAGTGCGACTGATTCACCATCGATTTCGAAGAAGCGGCGGAGAGCGGTTCGAGTATCGGAGCGGCCAAAACCATCTGTTCCAAGAACTGTGTATGGAGCATGAACCCATTCTCGTATCATTTCAGGTACCGCTGCCATGTTGTCTGAAACTGCAATAATCGGTGAATCCCCCTCTGCAAATTGCGTCTCAACCCAACTTGTTCGGATTTCTTCTCCAGGATGGAGTCGATTCCATCGAGACGTATCCATTCCATCGCGTCGTAATTCCCCGTACGAAGTAGCAGACCATATCTCAGCTCGAACACCAACGGCTTCTAACTTTTCAACGGCATCAAGAACTTGAAGCATAATCGGCCCTGAACCAATCAATCGAACTATTGGACCCTCGCCTTTTGGTGCTGCTCGAAGTTGATACAGACCTTTGAGAATACCTTCATCAGAACCTGCTGGTTTCGGTGGCATTGGATAATTCTCATTGTAAACTGCGAGATAATACAACACATCCACATCTTCATCAGACATTTCAACAATACCTCGCTTGATGATTGTTGACAGTTCGAAAGCGAATGCAGGGTCATATGCACGGACTGCTGGATTGGTGTGAGCCATGAGCAATGAATGGCCATCCTGATGTTGGAGTCCTTCCCCGTTGAGCGTAGTGCGTCCTGATGTTGCTCCGACAAGGAATCCTCTTGCTCTTGAGTCTGCAGCAGACCAAATCAAATCAGCAACACGCTGGAATCCAAACATGGAGTAGAAGATGTAGAATGGAATTGTTGGGCTGCCTTGTGATGAGTAAGAGGTTGCAGCTGCAATAAATGATGAGAGCGCCCCTGCTTCATTGATTCCTTCTTCCAAAATTTGTCCTTTAGCAGATTCTTTGTACTTCATCAAAACCTTGTGATCAACAGGTTTGTACAATTGTCCTTCAGGATGATAGATTCCAAATTCTGCGAATAATGGATCCATGCCGAATGTTCTCGCTTCGTCTGGAATCAATGGTACAACGCGTTCTCCGAATCCTTTCGTTTTCATGAGACTGCGCATCAATCGAACGAAGACCATTGTGGTAGAAACTTGGCTTTTACCTTTGGTACCCTCATCGAAATCAGCATAGACTGAGTCTTCGGGAAGAGTGAGTTCAAACTTCGGCGAACGTCGTTCAGGACAAGGGCCGCCCATTGCAACACGTCGATTCTTAGCATATGCTACGACTTCAGGAACATCCTCTGGGCGGATAAATGGTAACTTCTCCAACTGCTCATCTGTGAAATCAAGACCCATCGCATCTCGCATTAAGCGAAGATCGTTCTCATCTGCCTTCTTTCGTTGGTGGGTTGTGTTTCTTCCTGCGAAAGCAGGACCAAGCCCGTATCCTTTGATGGTACGTGCAAGAACAACAGTTGGTTGTCCTTTGTGAGCACAAGCAGCAGCGTAAGCAGCATGAATCTTAGCGAAATCATGACCACCGAGATCTTCTGTTAATGCTTCAAGTTCTGCATCAGAATAATCAGCAACCATTGCCGTTAACTCTTCTCCAGCAAACAATTCCTTGCGAATAATCGATCCTTCGGCAGTGAAGAGACGTTGCTCATCACCATCGACGAGGTTTGCAAGACGCTGCGCAAGAATTCCTTTTCCATCTCTTTCAAACAAGGAATCCCAAGATGATCCCCAGAGAATTTTGATGACATTCCATCCAGCACCACGGAAGCGCCCTTCCAGTTCTTGAACGATCTTGGAGTTGCCCCGAACTGGTCCATCGAGACGCTGTAGATTGCAATTCATTGTCATAACAATGTTGTCAAGTCCTTCGCGACCTGCAAGAGCCAGTTCAGACAAAGACTCTGGCTCATCTGATTCGCCATCTCCCATTGTATACCATACACGGGAAAGGGTTGTGTCAGCAAGACCTCGGTGGTGAAGATAACGGTTGAATCGTGCTTGATGGATTGCAGTCATAGCGCCAAGACCCATCGAAACGGATGGATACTCCCAGAATTCTGGCATCAACCTTGGATGGGGGTACGATGACAGGCCTACGCCTTCGACTTCTTGTCTGAAATTTTCAATATTTTCATCTGTAAGGCGGCCTTCCAGCCAAGCGCGCGAATAAATTCCTGGTGAAGCATGACCTTGCCAGTAAACGTGGTCACCCCAGCCATCGCCATCCTTTCCTCTGAAGAAATGGTTGAGGCCAATCTCCCAGAGATGTGAAACGGAAGCATAGGTCGAGATGTGACCCCCAATTCCATCGAAGTATTTGTTGGCTCGAGTAACCAACATCATCGCATTCCAACGGTTGATTGTGTGAAGGCGCTTTTCCATTTCAAGATCGCCGGGATATGCTCCTTGCATTTCTGATGAGATGGTGTTGAGATAGGGCGTTGTCGTCGTATCGATGTCTATGCCGCCTTCTTTCCCTGCTGCAATAGCAGTATGCAACAGTCGTTCAGCACGCTGTGTGCCTTGTTGTTCAATGACTTGCTCCACCGACTGTTCCCATTCACGACTCTGAATAGGATCTTCATCTGGTAAAGCGTTGTGAGCGCCGGCACGTCGCACCATGTTCCCCTCGTATGACCCTCGCGGAGCCATGTCTTGAACCCCTCGCTGGTCTCAAGATACACCTACGGGTGCTTGGAAGACCTTCCATTCGCCTCCTCCATTGAGGAACGGAGCCTCATCAGAACCGATTAATACCCAGTCCACTGGAGGATTTGTATCGATATTTGGAGCGATGATAATGAACTCAACATCCTCAAGATTTCCTCGCTGAAGCATCTGTTGCCCTTCGAGTTCAATTTCCCAATTGCTGTCTGGTGCGCGCCAATGGCCAGTGATGTTCCTATCGCTATCTGGATCGAGTTCCAATCTAAACGTATACAACCAATGCATTGCTAATGATTCATCATCGATGTAAAGGAAATCTTGACCGTCTTGAATTTCTGCAGATACGATTTCACCAGCATCATCCGTCCACATGGTTTGTCCGTGAAGCCCAGCAAGCATTGACAATGGAAGAACCAGAAGAATTGCAACAAGCATTGGTTTGCGAATTGAAGCTAAATCATATGATTGGCGACGATTGAAAAAACGATTTACTAACATCAAAGCAGGAATGGTGAGGGCTGTGAGGTAACGCCCATTGTTACCCATTACGATCATGTTCTTCCACAAAGGCACATCCCAACGATTCGCTTCATAGACCCATAACGAGGCAATCCACATCGTCATTATGATCATCCCACTTACAACAAATAAAGTAAGAAATGTTGTCTGAGAATCACGTGAACGGCGGATGGTAAGAAGCGTTGGTATGAGGAATGGCCATATTGCTAATCCTAGCAAAAGATACAATGCTATGCCGTCTCCAAATGCAACAAGAAGCGCAAAAATCCATTGAATTGGATTTGTCTGCATTGCCTCAAATGATCCTCCTTGAACAAAGGAAAGGCCAACCATAGCCGTAATTGAGAGCGGAACGCCTATCGATAAAGATTGCAATGGATTACGAGAATAGTTCTGGAAGGCTGGGAGCAATCGATCGAGAAGAATCCAAGCGAAGAGGAGAGCCAGTAACACCCATCCCACGTTACTTGAGAGGCCTTTTGTCAAAACCAGTGTATGGATACTTGCAATGGCAAGAAGAACCCATTTGATGAGCGATGCTCCTTCTTCCTCTAACATTTTCACCGAAGCAACTGCGATACCTGCAACCGCAAGCGCAACTGTGGATTCGGGATACAAGCGCCCAGTTGCGAAGATAAATGATGGATGGAGAGAAAGTAACGCAGCGAAATGAGGTTTCCCATTCCCAAGCCACAATCCAATACCAATTAATGCCATCATTGGTAAAAACGCAGCAAGGGGAAGCAACGACTCAGGATACATGTCGAGAATCTGCCACCATCCGCGTTCCATTACTTTCGCATCATCTGGATTGCTTGCGAGTGGATCTTCGGGACGTACATCGCCCCATTCCAAATTTGGCGTTCCATCGTCATTGGATTCGAGTGCTGCAAGATGAAGGTGGGTATCAAGGCCATAATCACTGACAGCCATTGATGAAAGATGGAGGAGTATTCCAAGAATAAGCAAGCCCCACCACGGACGATTCCGTGGGTTTCTCAACTCGCTCATGGTCACAAAGCCACAGGGTTGGGTTCAACACTTTCGGATGTCTCGCCTTGTCATGAGCGGAATCTTAGATGGCATCAACATTCTCGACCTATCGCGTATTCTAGCAGGTCCATATACGGCTCAGATGCTGTCAGATCTAGGCGCAAATGTCACTAAAATCGAAGCCCCATGGGGCGACGATACTCGCGGATGGGGTCCTCCGTTCACAACCGATTTTGATGGAGAGCGTGTTGCAGCATACTTCCTCTGCTGCAATCGTGGGAAATCCATCATCCAGATGAATTTGAAAGATGAAAAACAGCGCCTGATTGAAATGATTGCGGATGCTGATGTCGTTCTTGAAAATTTCAAACCTGGAACACTCGAACGCTTGATTGGTACAGTCCCTGCCGACACAATTGTATGCTCAATATCTGGCTATGGAGCAACTGGACCGAGACGAGATGAACCCGGATATGATTTGGCATTGCAGGCCCGTAGTGGCATCATGAGTATTACTGGCGAAGCGAAAGGAGCACCTGTAAAGGTGGGCGTTGCATGGATTGATATCATCACAGGATTGTATGCAGGTAACGCAATCCTCGCAGCACTTCTGGACAAAGAGAGAACTGGAAGAATCCGGCATATCGACGTCAGTCTCTGGGACTGTGCTGTAGCATCTCTTGCAAATCAAGCACAAAACGTCATAGCAAGCGGTACTGACCCAAATCGAATGGGTTCAGCACATCCAAATCTCGTCCCATATCGGGCGTTTGAAGCAAAAGATGGATGGTTTGTCGTAGCTGTAGGATCAGATGCACAATGGGACAAATTCTGTTCAATTTCTGGATTCAAAGCCCGAAGTGAATGGACCACAAATGCTGGACGCATTGAACATCGAGAAGAGATTGAAGCCAATATCCAAGAATGGGTTCAACACCATAATCGAAGCGATTTGGAAGAGATGCTCGCAGGCATTCCGTGTGCTCCAATCAACACTGTTTCTGAAGCCCTTGCAGACCCTCAAAGCGAAGCGAGAGGCGCTTTGCTAACCGAGAATGGAGTGACGACATTAGCCAGTCCGCTTCGATTCATGGACGTTCAAAACAACGATTAATCTTCGATCATATTGACGAGCCTGGCTGCTTCAACAACATCGCCTTCTTCCCACCAATCAACGGCAATAAACGTTGGACGCTTTCCATGTTGCTCGATACACTCGATGGCTCTCTCAACCATGAACTCAACATCATTTGCTTCTGCAGCTCGCTGTGAGTCTGAGAGACCAGCTTGATTCTTCAACCAATTGTTCATGTGATAAACAGGCTGATTTGAATCGCCACGGTGAGGGTCACAATTCATTGATTCTGTGTCGTCATTTGCGTAATCAGTGGTCCAACCAAATTCAAGGAAGTCGTGAAAGTATGGGTGTGCAGAATCACCAGATTGTTCCCAAAAAACAACCAGTCTCTTTTCCATATTAATCAGTTCAATCAGCGTAGGCCACTCTGTATTCATGTCATGCACGTACATCATATCGAACAAACCTGCCTCATCAAGCACATTCTTCAAGTGGTCTGCCTCAACATAGTTTTCAACAAGAAGCGTGACAATGTCTCGTTCTTCATCTTCCATCTCAGCCTCTAATTTACTCAACCAGTTGAGTGGATCAACGGCTCCATATGTGCATGGACTAAACGCTTCATTGGAATTTCCATGGCAAAATCGTACGTTTGATTCGCTCTTATCTGCAGTGGTCATGTAATGCGTATCAAGCATGAACGCCCGCATTCCTGCATTCCATTGCGCTTGAAAGCCCGTGAGATGATTACTCGCCGGATAGTAGATGTTATCCTCATGGGTTGAAAAGGAGTTGTGGGTTTCGGGGAATGTTACTTGATCATAGGTTCTGTGACAGAGAACGACCATCCCATTGCAAGGAATTGTTTCGAGATATTCGCATGTTCCATCATCTTCATTCGCAGTTTCATCATAATTATCTGCGTCTGAATCTGTACAACCAAGAATCGGTTCTGGTTCTGGATAAATGCACGAACCATCATCTTCCTCCGCTTCTGAATTGTAATTCTCCGCCTCAGGGTCTGTGCACCCTTGAATCAATGATTGAACTTCGTCAGTGTCATCAACCTCTTCCTCCGAAGATTCTTCCAGGTATGTGCACCCTGGGGTAGCCAGCAAAACGACCGTGATGAACAGGGCCATGACTCGCATGGTCTGTACTGGCAGTGAAGTGTATTGAAAACTCCGCTTAGGAATCAATACAGTCCTCTATTGTGGCAACAGAGGGATTGGCTAATGTATCAGTAACATGCCATTTTACTTCATGGAACCTTCAGATGCAGATGCTTCTCTGAATGTTCTGCTTGTTCACGTCTGGTATTGGCCTCACCTCGGAGGGGGAAATCAACACGTTGAGCACATCGCTCGGCAATTGGTGAAAAGAGGGCATAAAGCGACTGTTTGGTGTGCAGATATACCTGAACATGAAGAAAAACAATTCGTTCGAGATGGGGTCGAAGTCATTCGATTGCCTCCGAAGATGGTTCTAGCTGGAATAGATCCAGTTGTTGCGATAAAAAAATTGAACATGGATTTTGATATTGTTCATCTACACGACATTCTTCCCATTCTGATTCGTCGTTCGTTAAAACGCGCAAGGAAACTCAAAATTCCTGTCGTTACTACGTTCCATAATGACTACATCAAAACAGGCATCTTTGCGAAATCTTTCAAGGCACTACGATGGGTTGTACAAGGAAGACGAACGCTCAATACATCAGATGCACGTATTGCATTGACTCCCTATTATGCGAATCATCTCAAGCAGCGAGGTGTCAACGACCCAATCGATATCTTACCGAACGGATTTGAACCAGTTGCAGAGGATGCTGTACGCCCTGGTCTTCTTCCAAGCGATTCAGATCAACATCCGATTATGGTCTTTGTAGGGCGATTAAGTGAACAGAAAGGATTGGATGTTCTCATGGATGCATGGGACAAGTACTGTGTTGCAGGTCCACCGAATGCACGTCTTGCAATCGCAGGTTCAGGTGAACTCAATGAGTGGCTAGACCAACGTATTGCTGGCGCAAAACAACCTGATTCAATTCACAAACTTGGGCGTGTCGAGGACAGCGAAAAGAGATGGTTGTTTGAGAATGCAAAGGCCGTACTTCTCCCCTCTCGATTCGAAGGCCTTCCAACAGTTCTGCTGGAAGCAATGAATGCAGGAGCCCCCACAGTTATGTCCGATGTCAACGACTTGGGGCGATTAGTGACTGAGCCAGACGCTGGCCTTTCGATTCCTCCCGGAGATGTGAACGCTCTGCTTGGAGCGATCGAGACCATACTCGGGGCCGATGAAAAACAAATCCAACATTGGTCGACAAATGGAAAGGAAGCTTCCAAGCCCTATCTCTGGTCGACGATTACTGAAGATTTGATTGAAATCTATCGGCGGGTGAAGAAGTGACACTGCCTCGTTTAGTCATCTTTCATTGCAACATGAGCTTGCTTGGCGGAGCTCAGCGCGACCTTATCGTTGCTTTACCAGAACATGCCAAACGATGGAACATCACCATAGCCACACTCAACGCACCAGAACTACTTGTAAATCGATGTGATGAACTTGGCATTGAACTAATCACGCCGTTACAACCATGGAAAGAACCGAGTGGTGGACTCAAAGAGATTACTGCGGCTTCAGGCCGGTCTGCTCGAAAGGCTTGGAAACGCCTCCTTCCTTCTCTGAAAGAACCACTTGAACAAGCCGATGCAGCTTACATCATGGTCGGAGTGGGTGGACTGGAAGTTATCGAGATAATCCCGAAATCTCTTCCTCTCTATGTTTACATCCATGAACGAAACAAAGGAATTGATGACGATGTGCTTCATCGTAATTT
>CALBJF010000239.1 GCA_937892665.1 uncultured euryarchaeote
GATCTATGGCTTGTGTTTGGATGTGATGAATAATTTGTTGGCGCATGGTTTCGACACGTGCTTTACGTTGAGCAGTTGTGAGTTGAATGGATCCCTTTTTGAGGATGATCATGAGTATTTTTCCGACATCGAGTGTTTCAAATGTCTTCATGAGTATTTCTTCAGTTGGTCTCTCTCCACCACGAGCATCATGGAATATTTCATCCATGGCCATAACATCATCAAGATCGAATTTCGATGGGTCAAGTTTCCACTCTTCTATTCGGTCAGGATCGACAAGTGCTTCGTAGCGTTTCCCACCCTTTTCTATACGCGCCAGAACGGAATTATCGAGACTTACCATGGTTCCACCAATCAGACGATGGAGCAAGGTCCCAATGAACCTACCTGTTTCAGTCTTCAAGTGGCTTGAGTCTGTCAAGTTGCTTTGTAACTTCGCCACGGTCGAGAATTCTGTATCCTTCACCGTCAACGACAACGACTTCAACAGCTTCACGGTTGAGTTCAGTGTCGTTTGCAGAACGAAGGGCTTCTAATCCCATCTTCATAGCTGCATTGAGTGTCATACCTGCCTTCCAGTTCTTTTCGAAGTATTCGATAACTGTGTTCCTGTTGCTGCCAATTGCACCAGCATGGTAAGATTGGTAAGCGCCAGATGGATCTGTTTCGTAGAGATGGATACCTTCGTCGTCAACACCACCAATGAGTAGGGCAGTTCCGAAAGGACGTGAGCCACCATATTGTGTGAATGATTGCTTGAAGTCACATAATTTCTTGACCAGTACATCTACTGGAACAGTATCTGCATAGGTGATTCTGTTAATTTGAGATTCAACACGTGCACGAGCCACGAGTTGTCGAGCGTCGGCTACAAGTCCTGATGTTGCTACACCAATATGTTCATCGATCTTGAACATCTTCTCGATAGATTCTGGAATAATAAGGCGAGAAGCGATTCTCTTGTCACAGACCAGCACGACCCCTTCCTTGAATTTCAGGCCAGCGGTTGTTGTTCCTCTTTTTACAGACTCACGTGCGTATTCAACTTGGAATAATCGTCCGTCTGGGCTGAATGTCGTAATTCCGTGATCGTATCCTCTTCCACTTGGTTGCATTATCTCACCATTTCCTTCTCGTCGTCGACGCTTTATGAGGGTGCGGGTAGGCGACCCTTGAATCCAACCAAGAACACGACCCATTTGAACACTTGGCTTTGAATCCCTTAATCTCATGAAGTTGAACTTGTAGGCTCACACATGCGCATAGCCGTGCTCTCCTCCGGTGGTAAGGATTCTTCCGCAGCTTGGTGGTGGGCGCAATGCAGAGGCTGGGATGTCGTTGCGTTAGTTACAGTGCAAATTCATGACGGTGATTCTCATATGTTTCAGGTCCCATCTACGCAATGGGTTGAGCATCAGGCACTTGCTGCCCAGGTCGATTGGCATTCTGTCAATGCCTCAGGTTCTGTTGATGATGAAATTTCAAGTTTAGAGGCTGTTTTGGAAGAATTGAAACTTGATGCAATCGTCAGTGGTGCATTACGTAGCGATTTTCAAAAGGTGAACCTTGAAAACATGGCTCATCGACTTGGAATCCATTCGTTTACACCTCTTTGGCATCAAGACCCATATTCTCATCTTCATGGTATGATTGAAAATGGATTTAAAATTATGATAAATTCAGTTTCTTGTGAAGGGTTGGATGGCCAATGGCTCGGGCGAATATTGGATTTAGAAAACGTCAAAGAATTAAAATCACTCTCTGAAAAATATCGATTTAATGTTGATGGAGAAGGTGGAGAATACGAAACCTTCGTACTTGGAGGACCTCATTTGCCAACAACCTTGCAGGTGGAAGGAACTGCTTCTTTTGACTCAGTACGTGGTGTATTTACCATAACTAAGGTTCACTGAATTGCGTTGCGCGCAAGTTCAACTGCTTCATCGACAATTTCTCCGGAAACTCCGATATGATTTGCTGGGTCAAACATTGCCTCAAGTTCTTCTGCACTAAATGCAGCAACAATTGCTGGTGTTCGGCTGCAAACATCGATCAGTTCCTCTTTGTTTGCAACAGCGGTAAACGAGGCTTCACGAAGAATCTCATGTGCTTCATCTCGCGCAATTCCATGATCGACGAGATCGATCATTACCTTTTCAGCCATGACCAATCCACGTTGTGATTTGATATTCTCCATGCATCGTTCAGCATCGACCCACATATTGGTCAAGACATCTCGTGTTTTAGCGATGACATCTTCACAAAGAGCCGAGCCATGAGAGAGAGTAAATCGTTCACTGCTTGAATTTGCAAGATCTCTTTCATGCCAAAGTAATGCATTTTCGTATGTTGGAATGATGAACGAACGGACAATTCGAGCCAATCCCGATGCGTTTTCTGACTTGATTGGATTCTTCTTATGCGCCATCGTGGACGATCCGACTTGTTTCTTGACGTCAAAACCTTCTCCAGCTTCTTGTAATTCAGAACGTTGTAGGTTTCGTACCTCTTGGAGAATCTTCTCGCAAGATGTGGCTACATTCGCTAGCCATGATACATATTCGACATATCGGTCTCTGCCGACGACTTGAGTTGTGGCTAGAGGTACACCGAGTCCTAGATGGGTCAAAATCAGGCGTTGTAATTCACGTGCATTTACGCCTTGAGCAGCACCTGTTCCGACAGCTCCTAGGAATTTACCGACCGCAATACGAGGCGTAGATTCATCCAGTCTTACCAATTGTCTTCTCAATTCATCAAGCCAAACTGCCGCTTTGAGGCCGAATGTGATTGGAACTGCTGCTTGACCGTGAGTTCTACCGAGCATAACTGTGTCTCGTTCTCGTTCTGCTACATCTGCACAAACGCCAATGAGTAGACATAATTGTTCTCTTAGCATGATAATACTATCTCGTAGTTGAAGAGCTACTGCCGTATCAACTATGTCGTTAGAGGTTGCTCCAAGGTGTATGCACCAACCTGCTTCACCAGCGGCTTCAGCCATGGCTTTTGTTAACGCCATAATGTCATGTCGTGTCTCTGCTTCAATTTCTGAAACTCTTTCTTTTGTAACCGATGTTGAGTTTGCTATGGACTTTACAATTTCATAATCTGATTCTGAGACTCTTCCGAGTTGCATGTGAGCCCATATAAGCGCACGTTCGACTTCTAACTGACGCTCATGACGCCCTAACTCAGACCAGATGTGTTTGAACTCTTTACAGCCGTATCGATAATCGAGTGGACAGAACGCCATAAGACACGCTCAAGAAGAGGCTTCATGAACCTTACTTGAGAGCATTTTTGGAATTCCTTCCTTTAGAGTCCAGATTTATCAGGCATCATTGCCGTTCGAATAAGAATCATGGCGAATATACTCGAGATCAAAAATGATACGCCTACGTAGACCGAAAGGTTGTACCACAAAATCGCTACGCCTACCAGAGACACATATCCGAATATCTGACAAATGGCTGAAGCAAAGCCGAGTTTTTTTACCATTTTTTCACTTAATGTGCCTTTATTTTCAAGGAGAAACGTGTAGATTAGAAAATAAATACCTTGGAATGGGAGAGTCCCTGCAATAATCGTCAAGGCTACTTCTCGCATTTGTGTTGGATTGGCTTCTTGTTCAATACCTTGAAAAAGCATTACTGCAGTATTTGTTCCTAACAGTGCAGCCATGATTGTCCAGCGCTTGTCTTGTGAAGAGGTTCTACTCTCAACATTAACTGAACCCTCACTCATAGAACGAACAGATGAGGTGAAGGGTTTCTATTTTGTGCTAAGTTAAACAAAAAATCGTAGAGTTCTGGGTAAATGGAATTTCTTCAGTTTACACAACGAGGCCAAGCATCTTTATCACAAAACCAGTTATTGTTGCAATGATGAAAAGCAAGATCATCATTCCAACTGGACCATATTGATTTGTATCTTCAATAGCAGTTGCAAAAAAACCATCACGGGCTACTGCTGAGGTAAATCCCTTGGCTTCTTCATAGGGAGGAGCTTCTCTTCTTGGAATACGTTCCCCTTTCCGAACTTCTCCGCTCATGTTTGTGGGTGTGTACAGAGGGTCATGAGCATTGCGCTGATGTTAATGTCAAATCTGTGAACTGGTTAGCATCGGTATGGCCGAACGTTGGGAACTTGATCTGCCAGGAAAAAGCATTCATCTTTCAGTGGAAGGTGGTTGTGGAGGGACAACTCTTGGTTTGCATTGTGCTGTAGATGAAATACAAGGTGGGGGAAGAGTTCTCTGGGCTTCTCCGCACATGCCTAATGCAACTCGTTTTTCTCAGTTGTTTTCATCTCTTAATATTGTGGAAGCCAGTCGTTTTCATGCAATGAATTTAATCGGCAATATGGAACGCTGTGTCGATGCAATCGTTGAAGCCGAACAGAATTTACCAAGTGTAGGCTTGATTGTTCTTGATGATTGGTGTGAAGCAACAGGACGTATTCCTTCTCGAAACACGAAGGCCGTAATCGATCTGAAAAAACGGATTAATGCGTCCACAACACTCTTGCTTATATCGAAGGCTGGGACCGATGTAAGTTCGAATGATACCGAGGTAAAATCACGCAGTGAAACGGTTCTAAAGACTGGTGGATTTGAGATATGGACGTTGAAGGAAACAGAGCAAAAGTCTAAAATTCTCATCTGTGAGGAAAAAGAACTTGTTGGGAAAATAGACGAATCAGGCTTCATCTTCTGATTCTTCACCAAGAAGTTCAGCCATTTCTTCAAGAGCTTCTTCATCAGGTTCATCAAATCGTTGAGGGTTGCGTGCCCCCCCTTCTAATTCGTCCTCTCCGGCCACTTTCGGAGCATGATTCTCAATCATATTTTCTCGATTCTGCTTTGCCCGTATTGCAACAAAAACAATCATTCCAATAAACATCAGAATGAGGATAAAAGTGGTTATGTTCGTGGTCAGGGTGTCTGCCATGGGTGTTCTTATGTCTTCTCAGTAAATATTGTTTTGATGGTGATTACTTCTCATCAAGGGGTTTTGAAAGATGTCTTCTCGAAGACGCAGGAGGTTGTACCCAATCTTTGAAGGGTGGGATTCTTTCAACTTCGACCCAGCCTCTATCCGTAGTGAGATTACATTTTTTGCAACGAAGACCCTGATTTTTACCCATCGATTTCATAGACTTATTACAACGAATGCACAGAGGTCTTTTCTGTTCACTTACGGACTTCTTAACTTTGAGTAATTCAAGATGAAGAACATTCTCTTCATCTCTTAATCCATTTCCGATTATCATATCTCCCTTTATGACCCACTGTGAGAGCAAAGCAATATGTCCACTTTGTCGGAAAGCAATCCAGGTTCCTTCTGTGGTTTCCAGCACAACATGACCTTTTTTCAAAATAGATTTGGAACGAACAATCGCTTCGATTGGTCTTTCTAAGTGATCACCAGTTGCTTGATTTGTTTGGAATACAATCGAGCCTTTGGTGGGTTCTGTATCTTCCGCCTGTTCAAGAATATCTAGGGCTTGTTGTGCCCCTTCCTCTGTCCATGATCGAATTCCAAAAAGTACGGGGGAGTTTCCTCTTGGTGCTAGGAGGCTGGTGCCAAGCTTCGGATTTCTACATAGAAATGTATCCTTTAAATCCTCAACTTCCGTTAACGCTTCTTCATCCAAT
>CALBJF010000240.1 GCA_937892665.1 uncultured euryarchaeote
CTCTAAGAGGTGAACTTGCACTCAAGGCAACTCAAATTGGAGTTATGCAAGCGGCGCCTGGAACCAATCAAGGAGATACCGGTTGGTATGTAGATGCCAGTACTGAATTACAACAATGGAACGTAGGTTCCGATGGTTCCTGGTCTCGACTCCAGTGAATTTGTATCGCTTTAGTGGTGTCAGTATGGGGATTGAAGAGCACCGTGATTGGGACTTAGTAGACTATTCTCAGCTCCTATCAGGAGGTCTTTTTCCACCGGATTTCATGTGGGGTGTTGCGACCGCTTCTCACCAAATTGAAGGCGGGAATACGAACAACTGGTCCGCCTTTGAGCCACGGTCAAAAAGTGGCCAACTCAGCGGTGATGCTTGCGATCATTGGAATCGAAAGGAAGGAGATATCCAACTGATCAAAGACCTGAATGTTTCGCATTACAGATTTTCAATAGAATGGAGTCGTATCGAGCCTCAACAAGGAAACTGGGATGACGATGCCATTCAATGGTATTCCAACCTAGTCGACCAACTTCTTGCAAAAGGCATCCAACCCATGGCTACTCTCCATCATTTCACACACCCTCTCTGGTGGGATGAAAAAGGAGCCTTTGAGAAAGAAGACAATCTTGAGGATTGGGTTCGTTTCTGTGTGAAAATGTTTGAGGTTCTAAGTGACCGAGTGGATTGGTGGTGCACCATCAACGAACCCGCAGTTTTTGCTTCGATGGGATATGTCTTGGGAGAGTTCCCACCAGGTGAACGTTCATTCAAGAAAACCAGAATCGTTTCCACCAATCTTATGATTGCTCATGCTCGTTGCTATCAAGAACTGAAATCCATGAAGAATGGCGAGCGTACTCATATCGGATTGGTGAAGAACATCAATCTCTTCGATCCATACCGTCGTTGGAATCCATTGCACCGATTCCAAGCACGACTTCTCGATGGAATGTTCAATCTTTGTTGGATTAAAGGATTGATGACAGGACGATTCAAGGCGCCATCAGCTCTGCGTTCAAAGGAGATTCCAGGACTAAAAGGAAGTAGTGATTTCATTGGAGTCAATTACTATACTCATCTTCTTGCCACTCCGTTCATGCCGACAAAAGTCGATATCGATCCATTGATTCGCCCTTGGGAAGAACGAACTGATTTCAGATACCCGATGTATGCTGAAGGTTTACGACGTGCTTTTGATATGGTTTCATGCCTAAATCTTCCAATCATTGTCACAGAAAACGGAGTTGCAGATGACGATGACGACATGCGTCCAGAACATATTCGGCGCCACTTACAAATCACCGGAGAAGCCATTGCTGATGGAATGGATATTCGTGGATTTTATCATTGGAGTCTCATGGATAATTTCGAGTGGGCTGAAGGCTATGACCAACGATTCGGCCTCTATCATGTGGACTTTGAAACCAAAGAACGAAGGCTAAAAGAGAGTGGTGCGTTGTATTCTGGGATTGTTAAAGCACACCGCATGCCTCAAGTTGTTATCCTGGCAGGTGGATTGGGAACTCGTCTCGGTGAACGGACAAAACAAGTGCCAAAATCTCTTATTGACGTATCTGGAAAACCTATTCTTTCTCACATTCTTGATTGGGCGAGTGCTCAAGGGTGCATGGAGGCTCTGATTCTAACAGGGCATTTGGGTGAACAATTCGATGGTTTCCGGCATGAAGGAATGGCTCTTACCTTTCATCAAGAATCAGAGCAACTTGGGACTGGGGGTGCGCTGTGGAATGCTCGACACCTTCTTCAAGACCGATTTATTTTACTCTGGGGCGATGATTTCCACCCAGTGGATTATGGAAAACTCGTCGCTTATCATGAACAAGTATCCTCTCCGTTAACCCTTACTGTGACGACGGAACATGATGAGATGAATCTTCTACACATTGATGGGAAAATCTCTCAATACGATAAGAGTAAATCACCACCGAGTGAATTCAATGGCTATGAATCAGGAACCAGTGTCGTAGAGAAAGTGATTCTCCTCGAACACGGTAGAGATGGGAAATGGAGTTGGGAAGAAACAGTCTATCCAAAAATGTCCATGAAAGCCTCGGCTTATTTGGATAACACGACGTTTTGGGATATGGGGACTCCTGAACGTTTGGCACGATTAGAGAAATTCTTGAACAAAACCAGCCTCTGAAGGTTGGACTAAAACAGCTCGGGGTAAGATACCCTCATCTTCAACAAGAACCAGAATCATCCCCCCAAATCCACCACCCATCATACGAGCCCCGAAAACTCCTGGTGTGTTTTGAAGAATCATCACTTGTTGATCAATCTCTTCCAAACTTACCCCGATCGTTCGCAATGATTCATGAGAGCCATTGAGGAGCAATCCTAATTCTTCGGGAGAAGATCTAATTGCTTTTGTAACACGTTGATTTTCTTCTTTGACATGTCTGTTCTTGATTTGTTCCTCGACAGATTTCCGATAGTTCATTTCTCCCAATGTTCTGTGTATTTTGGAGTCAATAAGTTTGAACACATGAGATTCTGATAGGTGGTGGTGAGTTGTTGTATTCGTTGAAAAATCGATTAATGTCGCATGATTGGGCTTGGAAAACATCATTGCCATTTGATCGAGTAAACCGCACTCGGTTCCAAGAACGACATGTTCGATTCGTTGTGCTTCACGACATGCCTGGAATGAATCAATGTCCTTGTCAATGCAAAGAACAATTGCTAAACACAGAGCAGCCGAAGAAGACATTCCTGCTCCTATTGGAATCTCGCTTGTTACAGTTAGTTGAGCAGGCCACCCTTTCGCTTCCTTCCACAGGGAAACAATCGTGCTTTCACCTTCAAATCCTTCAGCTATTGCTGTTGCTTTGAGAGTAAGACGTTGAGGTGCTGCAAAAGCAAAGGCGAGGCCACCTGCATAATCTGTATGCTCGCCTATGATGTTGATACGTGCAGGAATTGAAGCAATCCGATGCATTCTTTTCCCACCTACTCGATGCGTTCTAGATCGAACCAAACAGGATAATGATCTGAGACGTTTGAACTCGACATGTCTCGATCTACACCCCAGCGGCCAAAGAATCTACCATCGATATCACCAGTCATCACAACTCGGTCATATGCACAATGACTGTTTGAGGAATATGCTGTATCTGCCGTATCTGGTACGACCCACAGGTATTGTGGTTGACGAAGTGAAAGTTGATTCAGTTCATATGTTGATGCATAACTGCAATCTGCATTGAAATCACCAAGTAAAATGACATGCTCCTGTGTACGGTTTTCTAAATATGTTTCAACAACATCATGTAACGCTGAGGTTTCATTCACTGCTTCAGAAGGTTTGGTATGTACCGTAATGAAAGTCATATTTTCAGTGACGGAGTTGTTTAAATTCATCATTCCAAAGTTGGCAATAAAAGGTTCACGCTGGAACGAATCATCTTCTGAGTCATTGTGCAACCATGATTCGTTTGGAACAAAGACCGATTCTCTGTAATAAAATGCATATTGTTCTTGGCTCCCACTATCATCTTCCTGAAGTCCAGATCGTTCACTTAGAACCATGGCATATGTCTCATTCCCATATTGATTGATAGCATCAAGGAAATCATAGGGGACTGTTGAATCAATATCTTTGATCTCTTGAACAACAACCATGTCATAGCGATGAACTATTTCGACTAATTCTGCGACAACCTCTGCTTTACCCATCTTCGTTTCTCCAAATACTTTGATGTTGAACGTAGCAATGCGTGCGACATCTTCGCGAGATAATGATTCGCCTCGAGCATCGGTGCCATTATTCTCGTTATCGGATTCGATCTCGACCACAACAGTTCGCCACAGAGGGCTATCGTCTTGTTGAACCAATAACTGGATAGTGATAGGGAACAGGAGCAAAAGGGTCACTAACATAACCCCTTGCAGTGCTCCGTCGAAACGACCCATGGTGGGTTGTAAGGACTCTACATTATCAATATACAGCCCCTTATCAGGAGAAACCATAGGTTCTTCACGCGGTTGATAATGGCCACGTCATGGTAGAAGAGATTACTCCCGAACAAGCACAAGAAATTGTTTCAATGCTTACTCAAGGAGGAGCCATGGAATCAATCAACACATCCCTTGCTCTTGGAATTCTCCCTCTCGTTGAATCGATAGGAGATTACGAACTTCTTCAGAGATTGGTCGAACACGCCGGTGTTGTTGCTAACGACGATATTGAGAGAGGGTGGGCTCATTTTGAGATGTTGAAACGAAATCAAGGATCTATCGATGATGTTGCAGAACTTGCTTTCAAAGCGGAATCGATCGAAAATGGTGAAGCGCTTGCAGCAGGTGTCCTTCACCACCACGCCCTCATGCTTCTTTCGATGGACGAAATTGATGGCGCTCAGGCCTCTGTCCGCCGTTCACTCACACTAAGAGAGAAGTTAGAAGATAAGGAAGGAATCATCTTTGGATTGGCCGTTCTTTCTCGTTGCGCTCGAGCGAATGAGGATTGGGAAACAGCAATCATTCATGATACTCGAAGACTCGAATTAGCAGTCAACAAACAAAACGACATCCTCCAAATGGAAGCGATGGCTGATGTTGCTCATGCGCAAGCAAGCCTTGGTGAACTTGCAACAGCCTCTGAAATGTATCAAGATAGTCTCGATATTGCGAAATCAATGGAACATCCAGCAGGTCATCTTGTTGCGAGTTGGGGTTTGGCGGATCTTGCAGAAATTGAGACTCGTTTTGATGATGCACTGCTCCTCCTCTCTGACACAATGCACCTGTTTATGCAACTTGGAATCGCTACTCCGCCCCTCCTGAAAAAGCGACTCCACGCGCTGACGAACGTTGAGAAATAGGTCAGATGAGCGTCGAACTGGTTATGTCCTTTGATTTCATGGCAAGAACAGGTGAGACGTATGGAGCACGATATTTTCTTCTCCATCAGTCAAACTCCAGACCATGAGGGGCATATCCCCTCAGAGCAAACCATGTTCAAGAACTACTTTCAGCAACTTACTCTCGCAGACGAACTTGGATTTGGCGTCGGCTGGATTGCACAATCTCATCTTTCAACTGAAACTCAAAAATCAAACAGCAGACCTGTTGTTCCACATTGGAAAGGAGAGGTGGGTCTCTGTACCGATTTCCCACAACTTGCAATGGAATCGTTCCGACAGACAAGCCGCATTGAAATCGGAAGTGCAGTTGTGTCTATTCTTGCATCAGGAGGGCCGATTGCTCAAGCAGAACGTATCGCCAATACATTGCAACTTCTTGCTGTCAAAGGTGACGAGAGGAAACTGCATGTTGGGTTCTCTGCAGGACGATTTGAATTCATGGCTCGGCCATATGGAATCGTTCCAAGAACTCCAACAGAAGAAGCTGCTTGGCCAGCGCTACGGGGACAGATTTTCCTCGAAGCAAGTGAAATCTTCTTGAGGTTACTTAGGGGCGACGTTGTTCACTCTGATGAGATTCGCTCAACAGTACTTACGCGGGATAACTTCCGTAGTGATGGGGATTGGGAAAAGGTGCAAAATGCACATGGTTCGAAAGACGATTCCATAACCATTGATCGAAGATATGTGTTTGAAGACATTCGAATTGTCCCGAACAAATTTGATAGGAATAAATTGGTCTTAGTCGCAGGTACTCATGACCCTAAAGCCCAAATTTTTGTCAATAAATATCTCCCTGTTCGGGTGTTCAATCTCTCCATTACGCAACCTGAAGTCATCGATGCAACACATGAGCGCATGCGTCAATGCTTTCATTCAGATGGTGGTCAATGGAAGCGTTCTGATATGCCGAGAACCAGTTTCGTGTTCCTTAACGATGAGGATGGATTAACTTCCGAAGAACAACGATCAGCTGCACAGAATGAAGCAGATCTGTCTCTAAGCGCTTATTGGAATGCCCTAGAAGGAACAATTGATCCTTCAAAGGTGCAAAATGCTGCTCAAAATGCACTCATCGGAAATGTCGAAGATGTTGCTCAGCAATTGGTCGAACGTTTCCACCCACAAGACCGAGTTATGGCATGGTTTGATTTCTTTAATCACGATAGTGATCGTGTTTGCCGTAACATGCGTGCTTACATGGAAAAGGTAGTCCCTCGTGTCGAAGAACTTCTCAAGGATGGATGAATATGGGTATTCAACATCATTCGCATTCGGCTGTGAAGCCAGGACAACCAGGCAGCGGATTGTTTCCAAATTCTCCACTCGGGGAACAAGTGGATGGAATCCCAACAGGGAGAGATGTCGATTGGGAACCCCTGGTAGACTATCGCAGAAATGGTGTTTCTGAAACCACAATTCATGGAGCAGTCGCCTGGGCGCACGGGGATGAAGTCATACATTCCTTTGGAGGAAATGTTCTTTGTTACGGGCGCTCGATGATGAAACCATTTATGCTCAAAGCATTCGTTAAGGAACTCGAGTCGTTCTCTTGGGAACAAAAAGCGATAGCCGTAGCGAGTCATAATGGTGATACTGAACACGTAGCAGCAGCACAATCTCTTCTTTCAGAATCAGAATGGCCGCTAATGTTGACGCCATTGGATGTTCCTTTGATTCAATTTGGCCGTCAGGTACGTCGGCCTCGCCGCTGGTACCATACCTGCTCAGGAGAGCATGCAGCAATCCTTCGAGGTTGTCGGGAAAAGGGATGGAATCGAGCAGGATATACACTTCCGAATCATCCTGTTTTCGAAGCCTATATGGAACAAATCCGTAGATTCCTTGGTAAAGATTGGACGCCATTACGAATCGCTAAAGACGGATGTGGTTTACCAACTGTTTCCAACACTGTTGCTGAATTAGCACAGATTTACGCAGGTCTTGTGCGAGATAAAAACTCTGATTGGATTTGGGAATCTATGGTGCGACATCCTGATCTTGTTGGTGGATTTAACCGGCTCGATTCAACCATTCTCAAAGCAGGCGCAGGTTCTGTAATCGCCAAGGAAGGTGCTGATGGATTACTTGGCCTTGCTATTGAACATCCAGATTATCCCAAAGGTCTAGGGATTGTGGTTAAAATTGCACATGGTTGGAATGCTCAAGCAACATGGTATGTTGCTCGTGCTGTCTTAGGTGTTCTTGGTATTGATCTACGCAATCCATATCCATTGCATCGACAAAAAGCATTTATCGTTCCAGGAATTGTTCCTGAAAAATACCATTCCATTCTCGAAACAATTCCTACATGGGATGAATGGGATCCTGATCAAGACCGCTGGATATATGACCCAGAGGTGAAGGAATGAATGTTCAAAATTTCATCGGTGGAGAATTTGTTGATGCTGTTGATAACACGACACTAGAGAATTTCGCTCCAGCAACCGGGCAACTTATTGGAACGATTCCTCGTTCCAAACAACCCGATGTTTATCGCGCAGTAGCAGCAGCGCGTGTTGCTCAGCATGAGTGGGCTGATTTGACACTTGATGACCGAGCAGATTGGCTCGAAGCCATCGCCGATGCTCTCGAATCTCGAAGCGAAGAACTCGCACGAAGAGAGTCTTTAGATACGGGGAAACCGCTTTCACTTGCACAACGGGTTGATGCAAAGCGTTCAGTAGAGAATTTCCGT
>CALBJF010000241.1 GCA_937892665.1 uncultured euryarchaeote
GGACCGTTCACACTCTTTGCACCAACAGACCAAGCGTTTACAGATGCAGGAATTGATCTCGCTGCACTCGATACAGTCGAAGGAAAGGCAGCACTCACCGACATCCTCCTTTACCACGTCGTATCTGGTGCTGTACCATCCTCAGCCGTCACGGAATGTATGGCCGCAACAGCAGTAAATGGTCAAACATTGGCATTTACAGTCGGAAACGGAGTTATGGTCAATGATGCAAATGTTATCCTTGCTGATGTAAACACAAGCAATGGAGTCATCCATGTCATCGATAAGGTACTATCACCAACTGATTCTCCGAACAACATCCCACGAACTGCGGAATGTACTGGTATTCACAACTCATTGGTGGCAGCCGTTGTCCAAGCAGAATTATTGGAAACGTTGCAAGGTGAAGGACCGTTCACACTCTTTGCCCCAACGGACGAAGCGTTTGCTGCTGCAGGAATTGATCTAGCAGCACTCGATACAGTTGAAGGCAAAGCAGCACTCACAGACATCCTCCTCTATCACGTCGTATCCGGAGAAGTCGCATCAAGTGCAGTAACAGAATGTATGACTGCAACAGCAGTGAACGGCCAAACATTGGCATTCACAGTCGGAAATGGAGTTATGGTCAATGATGCAACAGTAATACTGGCTGACGTTGGAACAAGTAACGGAGTCATCCATGTCATCGACAAGGTGCTCTCGCCAACAGACTCTCCAAACAACATCCCGCGAACTGCACAATGCACTGGCATTCACAACTCACTGGTGGCAGCCGTTGTCCAAGCCGAATTATTGGAGACATTGCAAGGTGAAGGACCGTTCACACTCTTTGCCCCAACAGACGAAGCGTTTGCCGCGGCAGGAATTGACCTTGCTACACTCGATACAGTTGAAGGCAAAGCGACTCTTACTGACATACTGCTTTACCATGTTTACATTGGTACAATCTCACCTCCAGAGATGTCGCAAGGAATGCAAATTCAAATGGCCAATGGTGATATCGCAACATTTTCATTCGCAACTGCTAATGTGAATGCGGCAAACATTACTATACCCAATGTAATGACTTCGAATGGAATCATCCACGTCATCGATCAAGTCCTCATTCCTCCAACAGAAGGTGACGAAAATACAGATGGTGATGCAACTGAATCTTCGGAAGATGATGAAACGAGTTGGCTCACCTATGTTTTGGTTATCACAGGAGTGATTATCCTTGGCGTTGCTGCAGGCCTACTCTACACACGAAAGCAAGAAGGCAGTGAAGTAAGCGAACCTAAGGAATACGCGCAGGGCGGCATAATCAACCAATTGCAACCTATTGATCCATCATCTTATGCCTCACAACAGACAGTGACACAGTCATATGATTCCGGTTATGGACAACAAGCACAAGCTGTACAGCCTGTTCAACCAGTTGTTGCTGAACCAGTTGCTCTACAGCAATGGACTGACGCAAACGGACACACCTTCAGAAGGATGGACGATGGAAGTACAATGTGGTGGAATGGAACAGATTGGCAGAAGTATGCTTGATTAGGCTAGTCTTCAACATATTGAATTTCACCTGGTTTGCTCTTGGTGTCCATCCTGTTCATCCCAATTGAGAGTAGTACCGCTGAAAGCAAAATCAACAAACAACCTGCGCAGCACCCATCAGATACTCCCATTGAGCCAGAAGTTGTAGATCCTCCACCAAATATGATTGAAACGATACCTATGGTCAAAGTAATCCCCCCTAAAATGAGTAAAATATAATTCTGTTCTCCAACAGGTGTCGGTGGATTAATGACGACTCTCATGAATAGAACACCTTTAGAGATATAAAAAAAGTTTGGAAGGAATTATTTAGAAGAATTTAGGATGGTATAATCATGGGAGTAGGCACCATAGGAGTAGTTTACCTTCTAATCTTGATCTTTCTTCTAAGCGGTAACGTCACTTTGTCCATCATGATTGCTTTGATTTACAACAATTACCTATGGTGGGAAAAAGGATTCCAGTACAATGATGTGCATCTGTTGATCAACGCTGGAATTATTCTGGTTCTATTTTCCTACATTTTCCTCCATGGACGAATAAGCCGAAATGAGGATCGAAAACTAAGAGAATTGGATATTAAAGAAATATACTGATTAAGAGCAATTCCTAAAAAAATCACAGAGATTTGGTATACACATCCGTAGCGTCTGTTTCGACCCACTGAACTCCCTCAGTATAGGGATTAAAAATACAGAGGGGTTTTGGATTAGCCCTTTGTATTCATCCGAAACGATTTGTTGA